>DASVHB010000491.1:0-5871 GCA_036379195.1 Pirellulales bacterium | reverse complement strand
GGCGGGCAGGTAGTCGGCGTCGAACTCCAGCGCCCGGCGTTGGTAGGCCGCACCTTCGGCAAAGCGATATTTCTGCGACAGCTTGGCGCCAATTTTGTGATCGACTTCCGGATTGGTCGTCCACCAACGCAAGGCCCGCTGCCGGCATTTTTGCTCGGCCTCGGTTTCGTTCGTCAAATGCGCGAGCACCGCACGATAGGCCCACAACATCGGATGCTCGGGGTTGACCGCCTCGATGCGGCCCAGCGTTTCGGCGGCTTTGTCGTAACGCTCGGAATCGACCTGGTCGTCGACCAGCAGCAGTAGGCTGTCAACATGGTGAGGATTTCGCTCCAGCGCGGCTTCGATGGCGGCCTGCGATTTTTCGGGTTCGCTGGGCGCGTAGGCGCGTGCGAGGCCGAAGTGCGCGTCGGGCGCGGTGGGAGCGAGTTTGGCGGCCTGCTCGAACGCTTCGGCGGCCAAGGCGTAGTCTTGTTTTTCCAGCGCCAGCTCGCCGCTGGCCAGATATGTTTCGAGGTAGTTGGGCTGTTGCTCTTTCAGCGGGCGATAAACCCGATCGAGCACCTGCTTGGCGTCAACACCCTGGCTGAGAAAGAATCGGCCCAGCGTCACTTGGTTGGCCGGATCGCGGAAACGCCCGGCCGAATAACGAAGCAACCCGCCGATTTCGTCAGTCAACGTGTCGGCGCGATCGGGCTGATCGTTGTATCTGGCGATCTCGCGGCCCAGCCACCGCAGGCGGATGCTGGCCTGAAAACGATCCAACGCCGCATCGAGCGTCTTTTGAGCATCGGCGTAGCGGCCCAAGGCCAGTTCGGCGCGAATCTTCAGCAGCGGCCAACCCTCGCTGGGTTCGCTGGCGCCGATGGCTTTGGCCGCGGCGTCGATGCACTCGGCGTACTTGCCCGAATCGTACAGCCGATGGCCTTCGACCAGATCGGCCGCCCGAGCGGCGCCCGGGAGGCAAACGGTGAGCACCACGCCGTACACAAAGCTACGCATAACAACTCGCAGAGGTTCGTCCGCGGATATGCCCGCCATTCTACGTCGGCGAATCAATGTAGGGAACGGACTCCAGTGCCGCTCAGCGCCGGCCGAACCGGTCGGTAACGCCGCGCCGCCTTTTTCTGAAGGAGATAGGGAGATGGAGCGGAGATGGGGAGATAAAAACGAAACTGATGTCTTGAGTTCGACTTCATCTCCCTATCTCGTCTTTACCTCCCCATCTCCTCTTTCAACGCCTGTTACGCGAGCACTCAATGGCCCACCGCGAGTCATCGCCGGTCAACGGAACGCTCGGCGAGTCAAAATGCTTGAGCCGCCGCGAATATCGTCCGCGCTCATAGGCGAGGTCGTAGACCGCGCCTAGGTCGATGACGACATCCTGATCGGGCGGATTAAGCGGTATCGGCAGCAGCGGCAACGGCTGCCTCACCGACCAGGCATAAACATCGCAGTTAGGCCGACGCTCGCGATGCGCGATGAACGCGTAATAATCTCCCGGCGGCAAAGGCTTGAGGGCCGGCAATCGCTGGCCGCCACGCAACAGGTCCAGCTCGACCAGATGCACCTCCTGCCGGAGAACCGCATCGCGCTTCAGCAGATAATCGCGCCGGTCTGGCGCCGACTTGTTGGTCGGCGACAAAACCTCCAGTACGGCCACCAGCAATTCATCAGGAAACGTGCAGATTTCAATGTATGGCTCTGCCACGCGCTCGGGGATCAACAGCGGTACCACGACTGGCTCGAGCACGGCGGCGCCTGTGGCGCGCGCCGCCGAACCGCTTTCATGTGGACCGGTTTGGGCCACCAGTACGTCAGGGACGATCGATTTTCGGGGCTGGTCGAATGACTCGACCAGTGTCACACGCTCCTTCAAGCGAGCGTCGTAATTCTCTGGCAAACGCTCGGCAATCGCCTCTCGCCAATAGTTGATGAACGTATCGTGGAAATCGCCCCAGATGCCCGGATGCTCCAAATACGGATCGACGCCAGGAAACGGATTTCGCATCGTTGACTCATGCTTAAGCGGCGGCTGATACACGTCTATCTTAGGCGAGCTCGGACATTCTCGCCAGTTCACGGTCGAATACCGAGCGCGCCATTGTCGCCTTTCGCTCCGCGAAAGAAGCGCTACTTTCGCGGAGCGAAAGGCGACATTGGGCGACACGGTTAGCGCACGTCGGGCTTGCGGGGCGCCTCGGCGGGCGTGAGACCAAACAAGAAGTGCATCAAGTCGCGGGTGCCCAGCGTGCGCGGGCTGCTGAACAGCTCGCCCGCCTCATAGCCCGCCGCCTGCCCTTGCTGCAAGGCGAATGCCCGCACGCGCTCCAGCACGTGCGCCTTGGCGGGCGGAAACTGCGTCTGGTAGCAGCGGATGCTGGCCAGCTTGGTGTCGAGCGTTTCGCCAATATCGACCACCAGGTGCCCGGCGCCGTCGGGCAAGCCCAGCGCCGCGAACGCCAGGGTGTAGTACAAATGAGCCGAGATCGTGTGTACCGGCAGGCCGTCGAAGTGGTCGTCCCACTTGGTCAGCCGCGAATAGAACACCGCCGCATCGGTAATTTGCATTGCCTGCCAATGGTCGGGCGAGGCCAGCGGCATCTTTTCGCCAAAACCCAGCACCAACCGCGGGCGGTAGCGGCGAAACTCTTTGGCCAGCGCCACGCGCGATTCAAACGAATCGAACAACCGCCGGTTGGTGAGCCCCAGATTGACGCGCGTTGCCACGCCCAGCGCCTCCGCCGCCCGTTGAGCTTCTTGCAACCGCACCTCAGGGCCGGGCGACAGTGGCGTCGGCTCGCCGTCGGTCAGGTCGATGACGCCCACGCGGTAGCCCTGCCGCACCAGCATCGCCAACGTGCCGCCGCAGGCGATCTCGACGTCGTCGGGGTGGGCGCCCACGGCGATGACGTCGAGCTGAGGGGTTGGGGGCTGGGAATTCGGGGCTGGAGGTTGGGGATTGGGGGCTGGGGTCATCGTTCAGTCGTCAAGCGCAAGCGAGGCAGGCGTGCGCGTAGCCGGCGCTTCCTCGCTTACGCGTCGGGTTAGTGTGGTTTTGTTAGCTCTCAATATAACGCATCAGGCTGCGACCGCGACGCACGCCCTGAGGCCAGGCCGCCGCCCAGCAACCAGTAGACTACCGCTGCCAGTCCGTCTTCGTCGTGCGTGGGCGCCACCCAGTCGGCGGCCGCTTTGACTTCGGGCAGAGCATTGCCCATCGCCACGCCCGTGCCGGCCCCTTCGATCATCGGGATATCGTTGACGTCGTCGCCCACGGCGCATATTTCTTCCGGCGCGATCGCCCACTCAGCGGCAAGCTGCCGAATGCCCGACCATTTAGTCACGCCCCAGGGCGCGATTTCGCACATATAACCGGCATAGCGCGGGCTGCGCAAGACGTGCGTATACAAGGCGTCCGGCAAACGGCGCTGCAACTGGTGATGCAGGGCGAGCATCTCTTGGCGACTGCCCATGGCGAAGCCGGCAAAGACGCCCTCGGGCGGGCAGGCCGTCAGCCGCGGCCAAAGGCGATGGCAACCGGCATTCTGCGCCAGGTAATCGGCCAGCTCGGGCCGTACGCCAACGAGCCGCTCGCAATAAAAATCGAAGCCCTCGGCATATGAATCGGCGTAAAGCACCGGCTCGAAACCGGCCCGCTCGACGATTTCCAACGCGTCGCACAACAGCGAGCCTTCAAAGGCGGCCTGAAACAGCGTGCGATGATCGAGCGGATGTTTGATGAGCGCGCCGCTGGCGGTGACCAGCGGCACGTCAAGCCCCAGCGGCTCAACCAGCGGCAACGCCCGGCTGTATCGCCGCCCGGTGGCCAAGACAATCTTGATGCCGGCGGCGCTGGCCCGACGCAGCGCGCGGCGTGTGGCCGCGGTCAATTCATCGCGGCTGTTGACCAGAGTGCCATCGATGTCGATGGCCAACAGGCGGACGCGCGATGCTGGGGTATCGCTATTCGCCGGCAATGCCATCGCATCGCCCGGCGTTGTCGCGTCTTCGTTCACACCGCCTCCGCCATGGCGGCAAGCTGCACCACCGCCCGGTTCTGCTCTTTCTCCAGGTAGGCTCGGCCTTTCTTGACGTTCAAGTGGTCCCAGGGCAGCCGGGCGTCGAGCGCGTAGGCGCGGTGCGCGGTCGCTTCGAGGTCGATGCCGCAATCGGCCAGCGCCTGCCACCATCGCCCCGGCTGAAAATGCTCGCGCCAACTGTCGAGCCGCGCTCCGCGGCGCCAGGCCAACTCCAGCGCCTCGGCCACGCGCCGATCGCCGCGGCTGAGCACGCCTTCCAACAGGCTCGTTTCGACATCGTGGCACTTGACCCAAACTGAACGCAGCCGCCGCTTCGACTTCAAATAGCCGTGCGCCCAGTGCAAATACTCGCGCGTTTGCATGCCGTTCCACTGATACGGCGTGTGGGCCTTGGGCACAAAGTTCGACACGCTGGCGGTGACCTTCACATAGCTGCCCGTCTCTTGCTTGCCGATGCGCGAAATGGTCTCGGCCATTTCGATGATGCCATCGAGATCGGCAGGCCGCTCGCCCGGCAGCCCGCACAAAAAGTAGAGCTTCACCTGCCGCCAGCCCAGATGAAACGCTTGCCGGCAGCCTTCGTACAGATCTTCGTTGGTGATTTTCTTGCGAATCTGCTCGCGCATATCGTCACGGGCAACTTCGGGGGCCAGCGTCAGTCCCGACAGATCGCCGAACATCGACATCAGCGTGGCCACGCTCTTAAGCTGCTCGTTCACACGCAGGCTGGGCAGGCAGATTTTTACGCCCAGCGGCTGAAACGTCTCCTGCATCCGCCGTACAAGCTGCTCGAAGTGCGGATAATCGCTGCTCGACAGCGAAAGCAGCGAAATCTCGGTCTGCCCGGTGTTGCGATAGGCCGCCAGCGCCGCCTGCACGATGGTCTCGACCGAGCGGATCCGCAGGGGTCGCTTGATGACGGTGCTTTGGCAAAAGCGGCACTGCCACGGGCAGCCGCGCATGATTTCGATGGCGATGCGGTCGTGAACGCACTCAACGAACGGCACGACGGGCGCGTTGGGCAGGGGTATGGCGTCGAGATCGTCGATGATCGAAGGCTCGATCGTGGCCGGCACGTCATCGCGCGTGCGGTCCAAGGCGACCATCCGACCATCGTCGCCGTACCTTGGCTCATAAAATCTCGGCACATAGGCATAAGGCAGTTGCCGCGCCAGCTCGGCCAGCAGTTCCTCGCGGGCCTCGGTGCTCTCCGCGTCTCCGCGTCTCCGCGTCTCCCCCTCCGACTGCGCCTTGGCCTTCCGCCACAGTTCACACACCGCTGGCAAGCTCGGCTCGCCGTCGCCGGTGACAAACAGATCGACAAACGGCGCCAGCGGCTCGGGGTTCTGGGCGCACGGCCCGCCGGCGATCACCAGCGGGTGCCGCAGCGTGCGGTCAGTCGAGCGCAGCGGAATGCCAGCCAGGTCGAGCATGGTCAACACGTTGACGAACGAGATTTCATATTGCAACGTGAAGCCGAGCACGTCGAAATCGGCCAGCGGAGTGAACGTTTCGAGGCTATAGAGCGGCACTTCGGCCCGCCGCAGTTGCTCTTCCATGTCGGGCCAAGGGCAAAACGCCCGTTCGCAAACCCAATCGCCGCGCTCGTTCATCAGCGAGTAGAGCACCTGCAGGCCGTGGTGGCTCATGCCGATGGTATAAGCGTCGGGGAACGCCAGGCAAAGCTTTCCCTTGACCTGGCGATGGTCCTTGCGGACGATGTTCAGTTCGCCGCCGACGTACTGGGCCGGCATTTGCACCTGGGGCAGCAGGCGGCTGACCACGAAATCCTTCAGGCGTTGGTTGAGCATGTCGGCTCCGAGTGAGG
>DASVHB010000490.1:0-3590 GCA_036379195.1 Pirellulales bacterium | reverse complement strand
GGCACCAGTCTAATCATTCCCCGCCGCCACGGGCAGCGCCCGTCTTGCCCCAAATCGCAGGTTTTGCAACAATCCGCGGCCTTCAGAAGCCTGTCACCAACCCGAAGCGTTAGCGAGGCGGCTTCGTCGTTCAAACTGCTTTTCCTCGCTTGCGCTTCGGGTTGGTGTGGGGATGGCAAGCTTCTAAAGAATCGCCTATTCGCAAAGACAAGGAGGTTTTTGCCGTGGCCCTGTTTTCCTGTCGCGGGCTGGTTTTCGCCGGTTGCGTAATCGCCGGCTTCGTCTGCAACGCCCGGCCGGCATGCGCTCAGACGTTGGTGCCGGGCACCGGCGAGCACATCTCCAATGTCGGCGACGATTTTGAAGACCCCAATTGGGGCTATCAGTTCAACAATCCCAAGAACAGCTCGGAACTCGATGGCCGGGCGCGGCTGCCCGACGGCTATTCGCACAACCGCCGTTGGTTCGAGGGACCGATGCGCGGCCACCCCGACGTGCTCCAGCGAGTAGCCACGCCCGAAGGCGGATTGCCCGGCAGCCAAGGCTCGTTGTTGATGCGGTCGCTATTCACCGGCACCCCCAACCGCCCGAGCGGGCGTAGCCAACAAGACGATCTGATCGTCAACGTGCGCAACCGCATGGGCGGCCTGATTCCGGTGGGCTGGCTGCCCAGCGTGGTGGTACGGGTCTACATGCCGCCTTTTGAAGAATGGGAAAAGCGCAGCGGCAATACCTTCGCCGTGCGGGCCGGCTGCCACGGCCTGCGGCCCAAAGGACGCGGCGAAAGCGAAGAGTATTGGCCGGGGCTATGGATTGTGTTCCGCAGCAAAAGCGATCGGCGGAATCAGGAAGACTCGGCGTATTTTCTGGTCCGCGCCGACCAGAATGGGCGCGATTTTCGTGGGCCCGACATCACGCAGACCGGCTGGTGGACCATCGGCATGTCGTTCACCGCCGACGGGCAGGTGCATTACTACGCCAAGCCGGGCGTCGAAGATCTGACGGAAGACAATCACATTGCCTCGCGGTTTCCCTATGGTTTTCGGTGTTTGAAGTTTGAGACCTTCTTTTTCGATTTAATTAGCGCCGACAATGGCCGCACCTGGTCGACCAATTGGATCATCGACGACCCGTCGCTGTACCTCGCTCGGAGGCCGAAGGTGGCGGCCAGGCCGAAAACACGAGGCAGAGGGAGATAGCATCTGTAGGGAACGCCCTCCGGGGCGTTCCGTGAACCGCGAGTCAGCGCCGAATCGTCCCGCGCGGAACGCCACCGAGGGCGTTCCCCACAGATGCGAATAGGTAATAGCCAGTGGCTGGGGCAGTGGCTTGCCGATGCCCCGGCACGGAGTCCGTTCCCTGCAGAGGCGGAAGGGCGGCGGAACGCACAGCGTAGTTCACGGAACGCCACGGAGGGCGTTCCCTACAGAGATCCTCGGCCATCGAACGGAATGGCTTCCGCTCTACGAATCCATGTACCGCCGGCACGGACAAAAACTGGGATTGGTGTTTCTGGCCTGCGACTTGTCGGTCACGGCGGCAAGCTGGCTGACGGCCTACTATGCGCGGTTCGAAATTTGGCCCACGCGGCATGGCGTGCCCGAGCCGGGACTGGTGTGGCGGGCGTTGCCGCTGGTGCTGGTGTTGGCGGCCATCGCCTATCGGTTGTGCGGACTGTACGAAGTCCATCGCCTGCGCGAGTTGCCGCGCGAACTGGGCGTGGTCTGCCAGGCCAGCGGGCTGCTGTTTCTGCTGGCCATCACGGTGGCGTTTTATCGCCGCGACGATTATGAATCGCGGTTGGCGCTGGCCATCTTTTTGTGCCTCAATGCGTTGCTGCTCATGGCGGCCCGGCGGGCAGTGTGGCGCGTATTGAAGGGCCTGCGTCGCCGCGGCCTCAACCATGGCCACGCGGTGATTGTGGGTGCGGGGCGCACGGGCCGGCTGGTGGCCGAGACCATCCGCCACAACGATTGGACGGGGCTGGAAGCCGTCGGTTTTGTCGATGCGCCGCCCAAGCACGAGCCGCCGTCACTGCCGCGCCTGGGCGATATTGACGAACTGAGCGAGATCGTCGCTCGCCACGATATCGACCATGTGTTCATCGCCTTGCCGCTGAGCCGATATGGCGAGCTGCCGCGAGTGTACCGGGCGTTGGAGGAACTGCTGGTCGAAGTGCAGTTGGTGCCCGATCTGCCCGACCTGGCCGGCGTGCGCTTCCGCACGTTGGAAATCGACGAAGTGGCGTTTGTCAGCCTGCGCGGCAATCCGCACTATGGCTGGCCGCGATTGGCCAAGCGGGCCATGGACCTGGCGATCGCCTCGCTGGCGCTGCTGCTGCTCGCGCCGTTGATGGCCGGCCTGGCCGTGGCCATCAAGCTCACCAGTCGTGGGCCGGTGCTGTATCGGCAGCCGCGGGCCGGGCTGGCGGGACGCACGTTCCAGATGCTCAAATTTCGCAGCATGTACGTCGATGCCGAAGCGGCCACCGGCCCGGTGTGGGCCACGCGAGGCGACCGACGCTGCACGCCGTTGGGCCGGTTGCTACGCCGCTGGAGTCTCGACGAGCTGCCGCAATTGTTCAATGTTCTGGCCGGCGACATGAGCCTGGTGGGGCCGCGTCCCGAGCGCGGCGTGCTGGTCGAAAAATTCCGCCGCCAACTGCCCACCTATTTGCAGCGCCACCAAGTGAAAGCCGGCATCACCGGCTGGGCGCAGGTGAATGGCTGGCGGGGCAACACGTCGCTCCGCCGCCGGCTGGAGTGCGACCTGTATTACATCAGCAACTGGTCGCTTTGGCTCGATTGCAAAATCCTCTGGATGACGCTCTGGCGCGGCTGGCGGGACGGACACGCCTATTAGCCCTGCACCACCGGGTTCACCAGCGTGCCGATGCCGTCGATCGTGATGTTGATGACGTCGCCTGCGTGCAAGGTAAAGCTGTCGTCGGGCACAATGCCGGTGCCGGTCAACAGAATCGCGCCATAACGAAACGTGTTGTCGCGGCCTAAGTAGTCAATCAGGTCTTCAAACGTGCGATGGAGCTGCGCGGCGGTCGTCTGACCTTCAAAAGCCACCACCGCACGGCGAATCACCGCCAGATGAATGCCAATATCAGGCTTGTCGGGCATGGCCGGAGCCAACGTGATGCACGGCCCCAAGGCGCACGATTGATCGTAGACCTTGGCCTGCGGCAGATAGAGTGGGTTCTCGCCCTCGATATCGCGCGAACTCATGTCGTTGCCGATCGTAAAGCCCACCAGCTTGAGTTGCGAATTGAGCACCAGCGCCAACTCGGGTTCGGGCACGTTCCAGGCCGCGTCGTTGCGGATGCGCACCGGCTTGTCGGGACCAACGACCCGATACGGCATAGCTTTGAAAAACAGTTCCGGCCGCGGCGCTTCGTACACCTTGTCGTAGCAGGCGGACGCCCCCTCCGATTCATCCATCCGGGCCTTGCGGCTGCGGATGTAGGTGACGCCCGCCGCCCACACTTCTTGCCGATCGACGGGCGGCAACAGTGACACCGAAGCCAGCGGCACACGGCCGGCGTCGGGGTCGGTGAGCAGGGCGACGACGGCCGCGGGATC
>DASVHB010000489.1:0-19048 GCA_036379195.1 Pirellulales bacterium | reverse complement strand
AGCAGGTGCTCAAGCTCGACGATCAGCTTGGCTTGCACCCGCAGATGCCGGGGTTCCGAAAGCTGGTCGAGTCGGGTCGGCTGGCAATTCTGCCGGGCGTGGGCTATCCGAACCCCGACCGCTCGCATTTCCGCTCGATGGATATCTGGCATACGGCGCGTCCCGAGGTCGAAGACAAGCGCGACGGTTGGCTCGGTCGTTGTCTCGACGCTTCGCCGCGCGGCGCCGGCGGCGACGTGCCCGCATTGCATTTGGGCGCAGGGCCGTCGCCTTTGGCGTTGGCGAGCCAGCGCTCGCCTGTGCCCTCGATCGAGTCGCTCGAAGGTTTTCGTTTGCGCGGCGAGGGCGGGGCCTTGCCGTTGGAGTCGCTGGGCAAGCTGGCCGAGGCCGCACGTCCTGATGCGCCGCCGCTAGTCGAGTTTCTGCGGCAAAGCGCGGTCCACGCCTACGCTTCGAGCCGCCAGGTGCAAGCCGTGCTCGAGGCCGATCGCGCAGCCGCCAAATATCCAGAGTCTGGCCTCGCCCGCAAGCTCAAGCAAATCGCTCAGCTCATCGACGCTGGGCTGAACACTCGCATCTTTTACGTCAGCCTCGACGGCTTCGATACGCACTCGAATCAACTGGGCGGGCACGCGGCCCTGTTGGCGGAACTATCCGGCGCGGTTTCGGCATTTGTCGAAGACCTGGCCGCGCGCGGCCAGCTCGACCGCGTGGCGGTGTTCTGCTTTTCGGAATTTGGCCGGCGGGTGCGCGAGAACGCCAGCCAAGGCACCGACCACGGCACGGCGGCGCCGGTCTTTGTGGCCGGCGGGCGCGTGCGACCGGGGTTGTTGGCGCCGCAGCCAAGCCTCGCCGATCTCGACGGCGAGGGCGATTTGAAGTTCCATACCGACTTCCGCCGCGTTTACGCCACATTGCTCGATCGGTGGCTGGGCTATCCCAGTCAGGCGGTGCTCGGCCAGCAGTTCGAGCCGGTCTCGCTATTCGCCTGACGAGCCGGGGATGCTATGCCGCCCGGCGCTGCAGCGGCGCGGCCAGCCGTTCGAGCACGGCGGCGGGCGCGCGTTCGGGCAGCAGCATCGCCGCGCGCGGCACGATGACCGTCTGCTCCAAGGCGTATTGCCCAGAGACCACCGCGTGCGGCACCGCGTCGGTGAACACCAACCAGGCCGAGCCGGGCGGAAAATGGCTATGATACTTACGGCAGTATTGCTGGAACAGCGCGCTCTCTTTCATACGGCGGTGGATGCCGCGCATCGTTTCGTCGTAAACCGAATAAGGGCGTAGCGACAAGCCTGCCTTGGCGGCCCACCGCCGCCACAATCCCGGCCCGCTCGGCGGCGCCAAGTGCTCCACGAATTCCCGACCCATTTGCTGAGCCAACACATCGAGCGGATCGCTGGTGATCCAGTGCCGCTCGGCGTGGGGATTGATGTTCGTGAACATTCGCAGAATGCGGTCGCCGTGCGTGGGCCGCTTGGGAAACGAATCGACGTGTACCAGGTCGTTGCGCGCTTGCAGCCGGAGCTGCCGGCCCTGCTCTTCGAGCGGGCGAAAGCTGGCGTAATCGAGCCGCCAGACCCGCGCGAACGCCGGCAACAGCGCGGCGGCGTAGTCGAGTACGCGGCGGCTGAACGACCGCATGATTTCGTGCATCCGGACCGCATCGCTGTGCTTGGCGTCGAAGCCAGTCAGCCGATCTTGCAACGGGCGATAGGCAATGTTTTTGTGCCAGCGGCGGTCCGACTGTCGTTGCCGCAGCAGCACTTCGACGTCGCCGTCGGGCAGCGGAAACGGAGACTCGGCAAAATAGAGAATCTTGCCTTGTTCTAAGAGCAGGCAGGCGGCCGTTCCAGCGTCCCCGCCAGAGCGAGTACCGCTCAACAACGTATTCATGTCGACCAGATGTGAAGCGGTTGCCGCCTCCCGAGTTGCGCCGTTGACGACTGCCATGCGAAGCCCTCCGCGTAGAGAAAGGGAGAGGAGAAGCAGGGCAGATTATCGGCATGCGCGCAGAGAAACTTGGGCCTTTGTCGTCTTTCGCTCCGCGAAAGAAACGCCGTTTCGCAGAGCGAACGGCGGCAATTGCGAAACCTAAGGCGACACACGCTACTTTCGCGGAGCGAAAGGCGACTATGCGGAGCGAAAGGCGACAATGCGGAGCGAAAGGCGACTATGCGGAGCGAAAAGGCGACAATGGAGGAGCGAAAGGCGACCTCAGGCACTGGATCGACTGTGCCCCAAGCGGGCGTCGCGCAGGGCCAGCTTCTGTTGCAATTCGTGGACGCGCCGCTCCAGCCGGTCGAGCTCGCGCTGAAACTCATGGATCGAGCGACATTGTTCTTCTAACTCGGCAAACACCGGTTGCATCACCTTGGCACTCGCCCAATGCGCTGCAAGCTGCCCCACCTCTGCCCGCACGCCGCGGCGCAGCCGAGAGGTGAAGAGCCACAACAAGAATCCGCACCAGAGCAGTAGGATCAAAGCGGCGCCCAGAAAGAAGTCGGCTCCCAAGACTGGCTGGGCTTGCGCCGCATGCCCTAGCTCGACCGCCAGCCACGAGTCGTAAAAGAAGTTTCGCCCGAAACGGTAAAGCAGCATGGCCAGCATGGCGATCACGCCCAACTCGTAGGGCCAGCGGACCCACCAGCCGGTGTGCCGCCGAGCCAGCCGCGCGACAAGCTGCTGCAATTCGGCGGCGGCGGTGGCGATCCACAGCTTGCCCGATTCGGCGGCTTCGCGTTCGACGCTCGCCAATTGCGTCTCGCGGCGCGGCAGCGACGCTTCGGCGGCATAGCCATCGACGATGATGGCGGCGGTGCGCAGCTCGCCTTCGTCCCAACTGGCCGCGATGGCGCGCGCTGAGGCTTCGTCGATCGTTGCCTCCTGGCGGCGGTTGCGAAGCCGGCGGCCGCCTTCGATGGCGCCCCACAGGGCAAGCTGTGCCGGAGTGCGGGCACGCAGCAGTACGGCGCTCGACAGCAGTCCGCCCAGCCCCTGGTAAACGCGCAACACGCACGCGAACGGGCTGAAGCCCCAGCAGGCCGTCACCTCGCCCAGCACGCGCTGCTCCCAGGGGCGGCGGCTAGCCAGCAGTTGGCTGTGCATTTCGCCCGCCAGCCGCGCAGCCAGCCGGGCGCGCTGCTCGATCACGCCCAGTTCGAGCTGCTCGATGGCCGGCATGGCGGCCGCCAGCGGCTCACGGCAGGCGGCGAGTGTCTGCAAAATCAGATCGAGAAAGTTGGCGCGGCGAATTCGCTTGGCCGCCGTGCCCGACAGCTCGCGCGCCAAGAAATCGCTCAGCCGGGCCGTTTCGCCGCGCGGCTCGATGCCGGCCTGCGCGTCGGCCAAGGCCGCGAGCGAATCGACGAGAAACATTTCGCCGGTGGCGTATTCTTCCGATAAGATGCGCCGCCAGTCGTCGCGGATATCGTCTTCGACGTCGGCGTGCGTTTGCACGAAGACCAGCCGCGCGCCTGGCGCGGCGGCCGCCAACTCATCGCTCACGCGAGCGCTGCGGTACTTCTGCTGCGTGGTGGTGACTAACAGCACGTCGCAGTGGGGCAGCAACTCGCGCAAGCGTTGCAGGTTGGTGCCGGGGGCGTCGGCCTCTTCGGTCGTATCGGGATCGGGGCAGTCGAGCAGCACGACGTCGCGCAGCAGTGGGCCCTCGCGTTGCACCACATGAACGCTGTCGCGGCGGATGCCGAGCCGTTCGGGCGTAAGATCGGGCCGGCAAATCAACGTCGGTCTTCGCGTGGTGGGCCGCTGCCGGCCGGCTTCGGCCACTTCGGCCCCGACCAGCGCGTTGACCAGCGAGCTTTTGCCCGTGCCCGTGCCGCCGAGTGTGGCGACCACCAGCGGCGCCTCAAAACGCACGCGCATCGTGTCCGACCGTTCGACGAGCCGCTTGACCAGCGCTCGGGCTTGCCGCGACGGCGGCCAGTCGCCGGCCTGCTCGGCCCAATCACTCAGTTCGGCCAACAGCGTATCGACTTCGGCCAGCAGCTCGAGATGCGACCATTCGCCCGACGCCATTCATCGTCTCCACCAGCTCAACCAGCGATCGAAGGCTTTCGCCACCGTCGGCGTGAGCCTGGTTCGAGTATAACTGTCGGCGATGCGCTTCCACACTTCCGACCGCGTCGGATAACAATGAATGATCTGAGCCAGGTAGGCCAGCGTGCGGCGCTGGGTCATCAGCAGCACCATCTCGGCGATCAGCTCGCCGGCCCCGCGCGCGACGACCGTGGCCCCCACCACTCGGCCGGTGCCGCGGCGGACGAGCACTTCGGCAAACCCGGTTTCGTCGCCGTCGACCACCGCCCGATCGACCTCGGCCAATTCGGCGCGAAAGCAATCGACTGCGATGCCGCGTCGAGCGGCTTCGGCGGCCGTCAGCCCCACCTGGGCCACCGCGGGATCGGTGTACGTGCATCGCGGGATTACCAGTGAACTGAGCTTTTTGCGGCCGAAGAACAGCGCATTCCGCAGACAGAGCCGGGCCATAGCGTCGGCGGCATGGGTAAACTTGAACGAAGAGCAGACATCGCCCGCCGCGAAAATGCGCGGGTTGGCGGTTTGCAGCCGCTCGTTCACTTCAATGCCGGCGGGGGTCGATCGCACGCCGGCCGCCTCTAGCCCCAGGCCCTCCAGGTTGGGTGTCCGCCCTGCGGCCACCAGGATGGCGTCGGCGATGAGCTTGCGTTTTTCGCCGTTGCGCTCGATGACCACGCTCTTCGAGTCGCCGACGCGCTCGACCGCCTGCGTGCTCCAGCCGAGATAAAGGTGAACGCCTTCGCGCTCCAACTGCGACTGCACGAGCCGCGCAGCGTCGGGCGATTCCTTGGCCAGCAACGCTTCGCCTTGGTGGACCAAGTGCACCTCGCTGCCGAAGCGGCGGAATGCCTGGCCCAGCTCGCAGCCGACCGGCCCGCCGCCCACGACAATCAGCCGCCGCGGCAACTCCGTGAGCGAAAAAATCGTCTCGTTGGTGAAAAAGTCAGCCGTGCTTAACCCGACAATTTCGGGCACGGCGGGCCTCGCGCCGGTGGCAATCACCGCCCGGTGGAAGCGGACTGTCTGCCCGCCGACTTCCAGAGTGTCGGCGCCGGTGAACGACGCTTCGCCGAAAAAGACGTCGACGTTGAGCGAGCGGAATCGCTGGGCCGAATCGTGGCGGCTGATGTGCGATCGCATGCGGCGCATCCGCTGCATGATGGCGGCGAAGTCGATCTGCGGCGGTCCATAGAGCGAGAAGCCGAAGGACTCGCCCAGGTTGAGCACGTGCGCCGCTCGCGCGGCGCTGAGCAGCGATTTGCTGGGCACGCAGCCGAAGTTCAGGCAGTCGCCACCAAGCAGACCGCGCTCGATCAGCGCGGCGCGTCCGCCCAGCGCCGCGGCGCCCAGCGCCGCGACGATGCCCGCCGTGCCGCCGCCCACGGCCACCAGGTTGTAGCGACCCGCGGGCGATGGATTCGTCCACTCGGGCGGATGGGCCTGCGCGATCAGCAGTTGATCGTATTCATCCGTCGGCAGTAGTTGCATGAGCAGCGCAATAAAAAACCTCGAGGTAACGACTCCCAGCGCCGCTTTGGCCTCCAACAAGGAAGCCTCACAGCCGTCGACCTCGAGGTCGCGTGGTTAAGTGAAAGAACTTTTTTCACTCAACCACACGCGCTACTTTAGCGAAAGCGCGAACACGATGCAATAGTGCGGCGCGCGTTTCGCAAAAAATTTTTTTCGGTGCTCACGCCCGCGCGTTCATGCGTCGGTCGCGCAAAAGTTGCTGATTGAAACGATTGCTCGACGCGCGCACCGAGCGACCGACAACATCTGCTCCGCGCGATCGACCTCAACACACGGGACCGAGGCGACGCGCGACGCTGGGGAATAAACCATGGACGCGCGGCATCTTGATCTACGGCAACCGAACGATCTGGGATTCTTTTGATGAGAGATCGCAGCGTGGCACAGTTCAATTTGCGAGCACTGTTCGCCGTGATCTCGTGGATCGCCATGCTGTTGGCGATCGCCGTCAGCAGCCTGAGCGCGTGGTTGATGACGGTGCTGGGCTTTTCGGTGACCACCATGAACTGCGCGGGAAAGTTGACGGCGCTTCAGACGCCGGGCAACCATCGTCGCGCGGCGTTGCTGGGCTGGCTGCTGCTGCTGACGTCGCTGGCGCTGCCCGCCGTGCGCGGCTGCGGCAACGAAGCGGTGCCCGGCTACCGAGCGGCCGCCGTGGCCGTGCTCTACCAGGTGCATCCACCGGTGGATCAGCCCGTGGAGACCTGGGCGCCGGCCTATATCGAATTCAGCCTGCTGAACCTGGCCAATTTGCTAGTGATCGTCGCACCGCTTTTCATTCATCGTGTGCAGCGCGGCCAGGGGCAGGTCTATCGCGGTCTGTTGGCCATCGCCGCGTCGGCCATGTGGTGCATGCCCCTCAGCGAAAAGCCGGGCAGCCTGTTGGCGGGCTACTATGTATGGTGCCTTGCCCCACTCTGCCTGCTGGCGAGCCTCCGGCTGCGCTGGTGGGCGCTGGCGCCCATGGCGGCTTTGGCCGTGGTGAGGTGGATTTGGCTCGGAAGGTAACCAAGCCGCCCACGCCGGCCCACTTTCTCTCTCGCCGGCCGACCGTGACAAGCGGCCGGCATTCAATTAGGATTAGAGAGATGACAACCGTACCTCAGGCAGTTCGGCCCCTGTCCACGTCGCGACTGGCGGCCAAGATTGAAGACCTGCGCAAACAATATGTCTTGGGCGGCGAGGTGGTGCACGCCCTGGCCGGCATCAGCCTCGATATTCCCGAAGGCGACTATGTGGCCATCATGGGACCATCGGGCTCGGGCAAAAGCACGCTGCTGAACCTGCTGGGATGCCTCGATCGACCGACCGCCGGCAATTTTTACTTGGGCGACGAAAACGCCGCCGAGTTGGACGACGACGAGCTTTCGGAAATCCGCGCGTCGCGCATCGGCTTCGTGTTTCAGTCGTACAACCTGATTCCGCAGCTCACCGTGCTGGAAAACATCGAGGTGCCGCTTTATTATTTGGGCCGCTTGACGCCCGAAAGCCGCGAGCGGTGCCGCGAGCTGGCCGACATGGTGGGCCTGGGCGATCGGTTGATGCACCGCCCAATGCAGCTTTCCGGCGGCCAGCAACAGCGGGCCGGTATCGCCCGCAGCCTGATCAACGACCCTTACTTTATTCTGGCCGACGAGCCCACCGGAAACCTCGATTCGGTGACGACCGGCGAAATCCTGGCGTTGTTCGATAAGCTGAACGCGGCGGGCAAGACGATTATCATCGTCACGCACGAAGAAGACGTGGCCGCTCGCGCTCGCCGGATTGTGCGGCTCCGCGACGGCATCATTCAATCGGACGAGCGCATCGATCGGCTGTGATGCGGCCCAGATGCGCCCCGGGCTACTGCTTGCGGACGACGTCCAAGAAGCGCCCGCCGCTAATGTACCAGCCCTCGCCGCAATCTTCGCACCACATGATCTGAGTGCGAAGCACCAGCGGGTCTTCGGCCGCGTTGCGAATGCTCACCCGCACTTCGCCGCGCTCCAGCGGCATGATGTGCAGCAGACCAATGCCCACCGGCGACAGGTCGCGGGCAAATGCCGAAAATTGCGGAAATGGCTCATCGGTGAGCTTCACCAGCACCGGGCCGAAGTAAGGCGAACGCACCGACATTCGCCGGCTTAGCCCCGGCCCGCCCTGAGCCAGATTCAACGCCCGGTTGACTGCCTCGCGTACTCGCTTGGCCGCACCGGGCACAATGACACATGACCCGAAATCGCTTGTCTCGAACATTTTTCCACGCTCCTGCCGATCTGCCAACCACGCGCTACTGCACCACGAAGTATAGGCCGAAAAAGCCGTGCGGCTTTCCGCGCCTCGTGCGCTGGCGACTTGCAAGCGCGAAGCCGTAGTGGGTTGTAGCGGTCGTAACGCGCGAAAGGGCGTGCTGGTGGCGACGCCGAGATACGGAAGGGGGAAGACACGGAGCAGCGCAGCCGATGGATTCTGCATCTTCGCGCCCTCTCCGCGTCATCGGCCGGAAGCCAACTGGCATCCGGGCAATTTACGTCTGCTGCCCGGAAACGACGGGCGAGGGAGCCGTGGCGAGCGGGCCGACATGCGGCGCGGGACCGTCGCCCGTGGCCACCGCACCGCGCCGACGAAATGCGAACGACGGCTGCATCAGCCAGCGGCGGACGTGGTCAGTCTGAGCCTCGGTCAGCCGCGAAATGGCGTAGGCGTACATCAGCACCGCCACCAGGATGCCCAGCGTGTAACCAAGGTGCGGCGCATCGACGGGCCAAGGCGCCTGATAGGTCCAGACGGCCCAACCAAACGCCAACACGGGGAAGTGAACAAGGTAAAGCGTGTAGGAAAAGCCCGCCAATCCTTTGGCCAGTCGTGCGTACAGGCCGCCGAGGTCGGTTTCTGCGCGATGCAGCAGGCAGTAAACCAACGCGGCAAATACGAACCCCAGCAGCCCGTCGCGCAGCCGCCCGTGATGGAGCCAATGCAAACCGATGGCAATCAACATCGTCACCAGCGCGGCCCCAGCCAGCCAGCAAGCGAATTTTGCCGAGCGCGGCGTTGCCAGCCACGGGCAGCGCGGCAAAAGGCACAACGTCGCGCCCAGCAACCAGATGGCAAAATAGCTGGCGATTTCGGCGCCGACCAGCCAGCCGATGCCGGCGGCCAGCGCCAAATACATCATCCGCGGCGGCCACCGCGCCGCGCCGCGCCACGCGAGCCAGAGACACGGAAACAATGCGTAATACCAGGCTTCGTTCGCCAGGCTCCATAAAGCCCCGTTCGATCCGAAGGTCGGTACGGCGATGGTCTGCAAAAAAAGCAGGTTGCCGGCCAGAGCAGCCACCGAACTGTGATCGCGAATCTGCTCCAGCGAGACAATATCCTCGGCGACGGGCGCCGCCTGGGGGGGCGTTTCGCCGAGCCAGGCCAGTGAGGCCCGGTCCCAGGCCAGCGTCAGCAACAAGCCCGGCACCAGCACGACGTACAGGCGCGAGGCGCGGTTGACCAGGTATTTGCGCCATGACCAGCGGCGCTCGGCCACGTCGCGGATGACTGACGCCGAGATGAAGAACCCGCTGAGCACAAAGAATACGATCACCGCCGAATGGCCGTAATGGCCCAGCACTTCCAGCGTGCGCCGGAAAATCGAGACGGGCGTTTCGTCGTCGAGCGCGCCAAAGAACAGGATCTTGGCATGGCAGACAAGCACGGCCACCGCCGCCAACCCGCGCAGCAAATCAAGATGGTTCGACGTTTGGCTGCCGCGGACATCGTACCATGGCCGTGACATTTGAGCAGTTGCCATAAAGCGTGTAGCAAACAAAAACCGCGCTAGTGGTTCAAGCTGCTTAGAATCTATGCAAAAGGCGAAAAAACCGCAACGAATCGGCAAAACGTTTGCCAACTACGAAAGAACCATCCGCCAACAGCGGTGGATGCGGCGGTTGCGGAAATCTTCGGGCACCGTCTGTCGGCTGATCTCACGAACCGAAAGCCGCGGAAGTGCCGACTCGTCGAGCTTGAACCGGCGAAAGTTCGTCGAAAAATAAATCACCCCGCCGGGCGACATCAGCTCCACGAGTCGCGTGAGCAACTCCAGATAGTCGCGCTGGATGTCCCAATCGTGCTCGGTCTTCTTGCTGTTCGAGAAAGTGGGCGGATCGACCATCGCCAGATCGTACGCCGCGCCGGGACGGTGGAACTTCAAAAAACTCAAGGCGTCGTCGCGGACCATGCGATGCCGCCGATCGCTCAGATGGTTCAAGCTCAGGTTTTCTTCGGCCCATTGCAAATACGTGTTCGACAGATCGATCGTGGTCGTCGCCGCGGCGCCGCCGGCCGCCGCGTAGACCGTGAACGATCCCGTGTACCCAAATAGGTTCAAGAACCGCTTGCCCGAGGCGGCCTCACCGACCATGCCGCGCGTTTGGCGATGATCGAGAAACAGACCGGTGTCGAGATAGTCGGAGAGGTTGACGCGGAACTTCAGCCCGCCCTCGTGAACCACATAGGTGCGGCCTTGCTCAGCGAACCGCTCGTATTGCGCCAGCCCGAGCTGCCGCTGGCGGCGCTTCATAAAAACGTTGCCGCGCGGCACTTCGAGTACCTTGCCCGCCGTCTGGGCCATCAGGTCGAGCCAATCGGCGTGCTCGGCGGGATCTCGCGTATGAGGCCGTTCGTACTCGGCCAGGTGCAGGCACTCTTCATAACGGTCGACCACCAGCGGAATCTCGGGCACGTCACGGTCGTAAAGCCGATAGCACGTGATGCCGCGCTTGGTGGGCCAGCGCCGCAAATGCCGGGCACGGGCCGACAAGCGGCGGCCAAACAGCGCCGCCTGCTCGCGGGCTTTGGATGTTAAGCCGCCGAAAGCCTGCCGAGCGGGATTTTGAATTTTCGATTTTCGATTTTCGATTGGTGGAGCGGCGAGCGGTGGTAATGATTCTTGTGCCGTTTCGCCGTCGTCAGTTCCAGCGCCCGGTCGCGGGCCGTGAAATTGGTAATAGGTGCACTCGATTCGCGCGTTGTAAAGTTTGCGGCGCCGATCGGCCGGGCGGCCCACGAGCGATTCAAAATCAGGAAAGGCCGTCAGGATGTAGTGCGACCAGGTTTTCAGCCGCCGCAGCACCAGCGGCATCGAGGCATAGAGCTCTGCCAGCTCGTCGGCTTGGCCCATGCGCTCGCCGTAGGGAGGATTGCAGATCAGGCAACCATAGTCCTTGCCGCTGGTCAGCTCGCCGAAGTCGCGCTGCTGAAAATGAATCTGCTCGGCCACGCCCGCCTGTCCGGCATGATAGCGAGCGAGGCTCAAAGCTGCTTCGTCGAGGTCGGTGCCGATGATCCTCACCGGCAGGTCGGGCAGGGCCAGGTCGCGGGCTTCCTGGCGCGCTTCTTGCCACGATGCTTGGGGAACGGCCGCCCAGGCCTCGGCGGCGAAACTGCGGTGCAGGCCCGGCGCCAGATTGCGACCGATCAGGGCGGCCTCGATGGGAATTGTGCCGGAACCACAAAACGGATCGATCAACGGCCTGTCGGGGCGCCAAAAACTGAGCATCACCAGCGCCGCGGCCATGGTCTCTTTGAGCTGCGCCTCACCCACCAACCGGCGGTAACCACGTTTATGCAAACTCGGCCCGCTGGTGTCGAGCGTCAGGGTGGCCTGGTCGTCCAGCAGCGCTACTTCAACACGGCACAGCGGCCCCGTCTCGGGCAAGGTTGCCGCGCGGTGGGCCTGCCGCAGTTTTTCGACGATTGCTTTCTTGACGATCTTCTGGCAGGCGGGCACGCTGGAAAGCTGCGATTTGACCGAGCGACCATTGACCGGAAACTCCGCATCGACAGGCAGCCACTCGTGCCAAGGCAGAGCGAACGTTCGATCGAAGAGTTGGCCGAAATCGGTGGCCCCAAACGAGCCGAGCTGCAGCAACACCCGATCGGCCGAGCGCAACCATAGGTTGGTCCGGCAAATCGCCGACAGGTCGCCGGCAAAGGCGATCCGCCCGGTCTGTGCGATGCGCGGTTCGTAGCCGAGGGCCTTGATTTCCCGCGCGACCACCGCTTCGAGCCCGACGGCCGACGTGGCGAGTAAATTCAATCGATGCATATCAAAGTTTGTAGGGTGGGCCGACAGTCTGGGGCATCGCCAAGGCTCTGCCCCAGCCACTAGCCACTAGCCACCCGTTTCACACACCGCCGACTGGCCTTCGCATTCGTCGACTTCGATGCGCACGCGGGGACTGATGCGCGACCCGTTGGGCGCCAGGGCCGCCAACGCGGTCAGCAACCGCCGAGCGATATATTGCGCCAGCATTTCGGCCGTGGTGTTGGGTACGGGCAGCAATACGCAATCGCCGCGCGGAAACATCCAACGCCGGTCTTCAAACGTAGCCTCGACCGACTGCTCGTCGGCGGTGACTTTGATCTGACCGTGATCGGTCGGCAAAAGCACGCGATGGTCGAGCTCGGCCACAATTTCCCGCATGGCATCGCGCAGGGCGATGAAATCGACAACGTAGTGGTTTTCGTCGAGTGGGCCAAACACCTCCACCGTAACGCGGTAGTTATGCCCGTGCAGCCGCTCGCAGATGTTGCCGTTGTAAGTAATAAAATGGGCCGCGCTAAAGACCAGATAGTCTTTGGTCAGGCGGACGTGAAAACGATCGGGCATGGTTCGACTATACGGGTTTCGCCCGCGAAACGCCAGCTTTCGGGCGGAAAGTCGTGTGCCTCACGATTTTTTTGACAGCCCGCCGTTTTCGACCTAAAGAATCCATAGAGGAGTTGGTAACGCCCGTTCGCGGTGTGACTCTTCTGGAGCAAATCGACAAAGGCAAACCGGTCGCGAGGCCGGGACGCAAAGCCATGGGACTCGCCCCGGCGAGTCCGCCAGGCCGCCGAAGTTGCAACCCTTGCACCTTGTGCAGTTGGGCGGTTGCGATGTCGGTCTACCTCTGCGATTACCGGCTCCTCTCTCGGCGTTCTCGCCCGTCCGGCAGTTTCCGGGCGTCCCGCGTTGTCCCTGGCCCAGTTCGTGCTGTTTGGCGAACCGGCGGGCGCGCGTTTCTGGTTTCTTGAAAGGGTGTCTTCATGTCCAAAGCGATCCGCGTGCGTCACAACAATCGTCTGCGAACCGCCAGACTCGAACGCCTCGAGCAGCGTGATGTGCTCTCGGCCGACGTCGGCCTGGGCAATCTCGCCGCGATGGGACAGGCCCTCTCGGCCGAGATCTCGCGGCTCACCGGTCCGCAGACCTTCGATCTGACGATCGCCGGCACACAATGCAGCTACAGTCCGTTGGGATTGCCCTCGGAGATGAAGGGAAACGTGTACTTGAACGGCGGGGCGACTTCGATCGGCACGTATGACGAGACGCTCACGCCGATCCTGATGTCGCTTTCGCCTGAAACACCGCCGCAGTTTGTCGGCACCATGGGCGTCGCCACGTTCGATTTCAATCTAACCTTCGGCTCGATGTCGCCCATTACGGTCGGCTCGATCACCACGCACGACACGTCGTTCATCGAAGGCGTGGGAGCGAGCGGCCAATTGATGGTCGGCAGCAGCGGCTCGATCGTAGCCAGCACGGGGATTTGCACCGGACTGACCGGCGGTTTTGCCAGCCACAGCGTCGTCGCAATGGGCGCCGCCTTCGCCATGCAGACCAATGTCCATTTCTCGGTTCAAGACAGCCTGGGAGGCAACATGAGCAGCACGCTGAGCGGTTTGGCCACCATCGACGGATTCACCAGCGGCCACACCAGCCAAGGCTGGGACGCCGGCTGGGTCCCCAACACCGACTCGGGCCACGGCCATCACGACATCGACGCAGGCCATCAAAGCGGCGGTTCGTCGGACGACGATGGCTGGCACGGGCACGGGCATCACCACGCCGTCGACCACGTCTTTTCGTCGATCGACAACCTGTGGGCTGAGCACGACAACGCCTAGTCGCCCGGCGCCGAGGCTGTAGGGGACACACTCCGTACCGTTCCGCAAACTGCGCTCTTGACTGCCGATCCCCCCCTCCCGCGGAACGGCGCGGAGTGCGTTCCCTACAGCCGCCTCGAACACTCGAACACACGTGAAGTGCGCCCTGGCCTTCCAGGCCCGTCACCTTGGCGGTGACGGCCTGGAAGGCCATCCTCATTTCATGCCTGTCCCTGAACCGTCATTGTGGTGTAGGCGTCCCGCCTGCCCGCCGGTTCTGGAATAGGCTCTTCGTCTGCTTTGGCGCCTTTTTGTTGCAGGATTAGCCGCAACAGCCTATCATTGCGACCAGTCGTGCTTCCCACCATCTCGACGCAAGCCGGCAGGCGAACATGACGCGAATGGCCACTACGCGATTGACGGCCTGGCATTGGCCCGCGATCGTCGCGGTACTCGTTTCATCGCAAGGCGCGTCGCCAGCCGTCGCCGACGACGTCTGGCGGTGGGTTCTGCCTCAGGCGGGCGCCGAACATGAGTACCCACCGCCGCGGGCCATGCCGCTGGCGAGCGACAAGCCCGACGATTTGAAAGAGACGGCGAGCTATCGTGGCTCGTCGCGGAGGTACGCGCAGTTGCGTTACGGCAGTCCGAGCGCGGCGCGCGTGGCGATCGTCGTCGACCAAGTATCGCCCGGCGAGGTCGACCTGTATGTCGACGCCAACCGCAACCGCACCATCGAGCCGGACGAACGCTGCGACGGGCAAAGTCGCCTGTGGCGCGTGCCGCTGAAGGTCGAATACGCTCAGGGCGAGGTCTTCAAGCGATTTGACCGAGCGCTGCTATTCCGGCTCGGCAGCACCGGCCGCACGTTGAGTTTCGCCGCCGCCGGTTATCTCGCGGGCCTCGTAACGCTCGACGATGGCCAGAGCGAACCGCTCGCGGCGCGGCGCATCGATGGTGACGGCAACGGTTTCTATAGCGACCCGCAAGACCGGTTATGGATCGATCTGAACCGCGACAGCCGCTGGGACCCGATCGGCGAACAATTTCTGTGCGCCACCATTCTTACGATCGGTGGACAGCGCTACGCCCTCCGATCGGATGAGCAGGGGACCCAACTCAATCTGTCGCGGCTCGAAGGCACGGGCAGCATTCAACTTGCCACGTTCTCTGCAACGGCCGCGAGCCTGAGCGAAGCGGGCGCCGCAGGCCGGCTTTCCGACATCACCGTCACCCTGGTCGGCCGCGACGGTTCTGCCGTGGCGCTGCGCGGGCCGAATGCCGCCGCCACGGTGCCGATCGGCGAATACCGCGTTAGCGCCGTCGCCGTAACGCTCGACGATCCAGCCGGCGGGCCGCGCTGGAACTTTGTCTTTTCCGACGGCTTCTCCGGCGATGCCAGACGCTGGCATGCTCTGGGCAAAGATGAACGCCTGACGATCAATCCGCTCGAACGATTCGATTTTTCGGCCGGCGCCGATCGGCCCGACAGCAGGTGCCATCCCGGAGACGATCTTGTTTTTCAGCCGAGGCTGCTGACGGCCGACGGGCTGTTGATCAACACCTGCTACCGCGGCACGCACGACTCGGGCAGGGGCGGCGTAACCGCCGATATCCGGCTGACCGCCGCCGATGGCACGGTGCTTTCGGTAACGCAGTCGGGCTTCGCTTGAGGCACGTTCTGCGCGCACTCGGTGCGAGTGCCCAACGACCGGGCCGCGGGGCGCATTTACGCCCGCGTCGAGTTCGACAGCGGCCCCTTGGCCGGACGGTTAGCATCGGAGACCACGTTTGAAGTCGAACCGGCAAAGGAAACGCGGCGCTAGCCATGCAGGGATTAGGCCGAGGTCGCACCCGCAGACGCGAAAAGCGAGAGTCAGCCGAGTTAGATTCAAACGGCTTTACACAATCGCTTGCTCGGTCTCATAGGTCCGACGCTTGCCATCGGAGCGGACGTTGTCCAAGGCAATCTGATAAAGCTGCTGGCCGCTCGCCGTCGGATAGTCGCCGGTGATGCAGGCTTGACAAATCTTGTCGTCGCCCAGGCCGATCGCCCGGGCGATCGACTCGACCGGCAGATAGCGAAGCGAATCGGCCCCAAGCTGGTCGGCCATCCGCGCCTGTCCCTCTTCGGTCAATCGCCCGTCTTCTAAGAACCGCGGCGCAAACAGCTCTTGGATGGTCGACATGTCGATGCCGTAAAAACACGGCGCGATGATCGGCGGGCAGGCAACCCGCACGTGAATCTCGCGTGCCCGGCCCAGCTCGCGGATGCGGCTTAGCAAAACCTTCATCGTGGTCGAGCGGACGATCGAGTCTTCGACCAGCAGCACGCGCTTGTCTTCGAGCACTTCGCGCAACGGCGTGTATTTGGCCTCGGCCTTGCGCTTGCGGCTGTTCGAGCCTTCAATAAAGGTGCGACCCGTGTAACGGTTGCGAATCAACCCTTCGAGCGAGGGAACGCCCAACCGGAACGCCATCGCGTCGGCGGCGGCTTTGCTGGTGTCGGGCACGGGCACCACAATCGTGTCTTCGTCGATCGGGGCCGTTTCGAGCCGGGCCAACTCTTCGCCCAACGCCTTGCGCGACAGGTAAACGCTGCGGCCGTCCATGGTGCTGGCCACGTTGGCAAAATAAATCCACTCGAAGAAGCAATGCGCCGATCGAGGGCTGGCTGCGAACCGCTCGATCGCCAGCCGCCCGTCGCTGATCGTAATCGCCTGTCCCGGCGGCAGCGACTTGATGTTTTCGGGCTTGAACCCCAGATTCAACAGCGCCACGCTTTCGCTGGCGGCGGCAAACAGCGGCGGCTGCCAGGCATAGCTGAGCGGCTTAATGCCCAGCGGATCGCGGGCCACCAGCATGTCGCCCAGGGCGTTCAGAAAGACCAGGCTATAGGCGCCGTCGAACCGCCGGGCCACGTTGCGGCACATTTCGATCAGCGAGGGCCGGCGGTCGCCCGACAGCTCGCGACTGATCTCGTGCATAATGATTTCGGTATCGTTGTCGCGGGCCAAGTGGTTGTTGCCGTCGGCCAGCAGATCGTGCCGCAGTTGCTGGTAATTGGCCAGTTGGCCGTTGAAGGCGAAGCTGAACCACTTATGCTTTTGCAAGTGGTGTCGCTCAAAGGGCTGGGCGTAGCTGCGGTCTTCGGCGCCGCACGTGGCATAGCGGACATGGCCGATGGCGGCTCGACCGGCGTATTCTTGCATCAAGCTTTCGGCCTTGCCGCGGTGGCTAAGCCGAAATACCTCGCTCACGCCGCCCAACTGGCGATAGGTGTCGATAAGCTGATTGCGGTCGGGGTTGAACGTGGTGAAGCCGGCCGAGAGCTGCCCGCGGTTTTGAATGTCCAAAAGCATTCGCGGCATCAGGCGAGACACTTCGTCCGGACCTTGCTCTGGACAGAGCGGGCTGGCCAGGTGGCCCGGCAGATGATAAACGGCGGCCACACCGCACTCATGATGGAGTTCGCTCATCGGGTCGATTTTCGCCGCGTGTTTGCAGAAACCGAAGACAGAATCTATTGTAGGCGAACGTTCGGCGGCTGCATACGGGGCATCGGTTTTCAGCCGTGGCTGCGGCAGATTAGAATGCCGGTGTCGAGGAATATTGGATCTGGCCAATTATTTGGCACGTCCGTCATGTCGGAAAGCTGGTATTGTTCGATTTTCGGGGCCGAGTTGGGTCCGATGTCGTGGGACGATCTAGCCCAGACCTTGGCGCGGGGTGAACTTCGGCCCAGCGATCGCGTGCGCCGCGGAACCGACTGCCCGTGGGAGTCGGCGTCGGACGTCGAAGGTCTGCTGGCGGCAGCCGCCGCAAGGCGCTCGGTAATGATTCCCCCGGCTGCTGAGAATCAGGGAGTCGGGCTGGACACTCTCGACGCCGACCACGACACCGATTTTGATATCGACGGCGCGGTTTCCGCGGCGCCGGCGAACGGCGCGACCGATTTTGAGATAACAGCGCCCACGGCAGCTCCGCCGCCGAGCGACGACGACTTTGAGCTCTCGGCGCCGCCTCACTCCGCGGTGGACGACGATACCGATTTTGAATTGGCGGCGCCCGCTGCAACTGCGCCGTCGAGCGAGGCCGATTTTGAACTTTCGGTCCCGCCTCAGGCCGCCATGGACGAAGATACCGATTTTGAAGTGGCGGCCCCCGCTGCGGCTGCGCCGTCGAACGAGGCCAATTTTGAACTCTCGGTCCCGCCTCACTCCGCGGTGGACGACGATACCGATTTTGAAATGGCGGCGCCCGCTGCGGCTGCGCCGTCGAGCGAGGACGATTTTGAACTCTCGGTCCCGCCTCAGCCCGTAGCGGACAACGATACGGACGATAGCGGGCCGCCGTCGTTGACGGATCTTTGCGAGCCGCCATCCCTCGCAGACGCCGCAAAGGCCGCGATGAACGAATCGCGGGCCACAGAGACGTCGGCCGCTGCGCCAACGGAACTCATGGCACCGCCTGAGCTGCCCCTAACCGCGAAAGACACTGTGGAGGCCATCGCAATCGGCAAGTCCGACCGCAAGCAGCGCGAAAAAAAGAAGGCTCGCCGGGCGGGTCCGCGGTTCAACGTAGATCCGGTGCGGCTTAAGCGTTTGGCGGCAGTGGTGGGAGTGTGCTGCCTGGCCGGCGTAGGTTATGGGGCCTATCTCACTTTCGGCCCGAGGCATGCGGCGGAGTGCGCCGCGGTACTAAACACCTACCAGCAGCTCTACGACGAGGTCGGCAAGATCAGGCAGAGTCACGGCGCCGACATTGCGCCCGACACACAAAAAAAATTCTCCGATGCGATCAACGCGGCCCGCCAACCGCTGGCCAACGCCGCGCCCGGCACCGTCGAAGATCGCTTATATCAGGCCGGTCCCTATCTGCTCGACATGCTGGCCAACGCCGGCGCCGAGCCGCAATCGGCCGCCGACGCCCGTTACGCCGTCAGCGAAAAAAATTATCGCGATCTCGTCATCAGCGCCCGCGGCGAGTTGGGTAAATGAGCCAATCGGCGGCCGCAAACTACCACGAGCGATGGATGAGCGTCGGAGTCGTTCTGGCTGCCACGGCGGTCGCCGCGCTCAGCGCTCGCGACTATGCCGGCGGATGGAACGACGGCAGCCGGCTGGCCACCGTCGAGGCCCTGGTCGATCAGCGCACCCTGGCGATTGACGACACCATTTTCATTCGCACGCCGCAAACCGCCCAGGCGACGCCCAATCCGTACGACCCGCGCAGCGATGCGCTGAACCGCGAAGGCACTAAAGACAAGCTCCTCATTGACGGGCGTTTTTATTCGGACAAGTCTCCCTTGCCCGCGGTGCTGATGGCCGGCTGGTATCTGCTTCTTCAATCGACCACCGGCTTGGTGGCCCACGAGCGTCCGCGGCTGTTCTGTTATTGGATGACGCTCGGGTCGTCGGGGCTGGCATACGTGGTGTCGATCTGGTCAACCTATCAGGTCTCAAGGTCTCTCGGCCTCGCCGTTCGTCTCCGCCTGCTGTTGGCGGCCAGTTTCGGACTGGCCACGATCGCGCTGCCGTACGCGCGGCATGTCAACAAC
>DASVHB010000488.1:0-5051 GCA_036379195.1 Pirellulales bacterium | reverse complement strand
TCGCCCCCACCACCGAGAGCCCGGCGGAAATGCGCGCCCCCGTCACCAGGTTCGGCACGCTGCCGGGCAGCCGCAACTTTGTGAGCAATTGCCAGCGCGAAGCCCCGGCCAGGGTAAACAGCTCCCGCAGGTTTGGGTCGATGGTCGTCAGCCCGGCCGTGGCGTTGGTAATCATCGGAAAGATGCTGATGACCAGCGCCACCACCACCACGCTGCGGAAACCATATCCAAACCAAAGAACGATCAACGGAGCGATGGCCACAATCGGCACCGTTTGCAAAAAGATGGCGTAAGGATAAATGCTGCGCTCGATCACGCGCGACTGAGCAAAGACGCAGGCCACGGCAAAGCCGAGCACGGCGCTGCAACCAAAGCCCGTCAGGGCTGCTTCGCCGGTCAGCCGCGCCGCCGACAGCAGCGTGGCGCGATGTTGCCAGGCCGCCCGCAACACCGCCTCGGGTTGCGGCACCAGATACCGCTTGATGTCGAACGCGACCACCGCCAGATGCCAGGCCACGATCACCAGCGCCAGCAGCGCCAGCGGAGGCACGACAAACTGCGCCAGCCAACGCGCCGCCCGGCTCATGATCGTTCCTTTCGTAATTGCGCAGCGACGTCGCCGACAAACCGCGCGAAGTCGGCTTGCGCACGCAACTCCGGCGAGCGGTTCGGAGCAAACGGCACGGTCAGGTCGGCCACGACCGTGCCGGGCCGTTGCCCAATCACCAAGATGCGCGTGCTGAGAAAGGCGGCTTCGGCGATGTTGTGCGTGACGAACAGCGCCGTCCAGTGATGATCATTCCACAGCCCCAGCAGATCTTCGCCGAGCGACTGGCGCGTGAGATCATCGAGCGCGCCGAACGGTTCGTCTAAGAGCAAGAGTTGCGGCTGTGTCACCAAGGCCCGCGCCAACGAGACGCGCATCCGCATTCCGCCCGAAAGCTCGCGCGGCCGGCTATCGATAAAGTCGCCGAGGCCAACTCGGCCGAGGCCGGCAACCGCTTGTTGGCGGCGCGCTTCGCGCGGCGCGCCGGCCAGCTCCAGCGGCAGCGCGACATTGCGCGCGGCCGACCGCCAAGGCAAGAGCGTGGCCTCTTGAAATACAAACGAAACGCGCAGCGCATCGCGGGCCTGCCGCGGTGTTTGGCCCGCGACCGTCAGCCGCCCGGCGCTGGGCGCCAGCAGCCCGGCCGTCAACCGCAACAAAGTCGATTTGCCGCAGCCCGATGGACCGACCAACGATACGAATTCACCGGATTTGATGGAACATGTCACCGCGCGTAGCGCCTCAGTTCCGCCGGCGAATTGCATTGTCAACGATTCGGCAACGATCAGCGCTCCGCGTTCCACGCAAGTTTGCTCAATAGGGGGGTGTGTAGCGTTTTGTGGCGCATCGGTTGACGGGAAGTCATCAAGCACCGAAGAACCGTGCAAGGCCGCTTGAGCCAAGCCAGTCGAACTGCCTTGCGGATCGTGGCCCAGGGCACGCGTTCCAGGACCTTCGGCGATTCGCACTCCACGGCATAGCCGTTGCTCTATCCAAAAAACCTTGCTGGCGATCCCTTCGGAAAGCGTCTTGAAGCCTTGGTCTTTTTATGTCCCGCTCCATGTGTGCGCCCACCGTCTCGTTGTACAATCTTGGCCCATCGACGGCCAGTCTGCGCGAGCGAATCGTTCGCGGCCTTCGGCAGCCCGTGAAAGAACTGCCCCCGTGCTTGATGTACGATGCACGCGGCGCGCGGCTCTTCGAATCGCTGTGCCGCTCGCCCGACTATTCCTTCGACCGGGCAGAACGAGCATTTCTGCGCCGGCATGGCGCAGAGATCGGGCGATGCATGCCGGCCCGTTCGCTGCTCGTCGAATATGGCAGCGGTCCGTGCCGTACCACGGAGCTGTTGTTGCGGCATTTGCTCATGCCAGCGGCCTATTTGCCGGTCGATTGGTCGATGGCCCAGTTGAAACGCGGCGTGCGGCGACTATCGCGCCGCGCACCCGATCTGACGGTAATGCCCGTGCGGGCCGATTTCACCGCCCGCTTCGCGTTGCCCATGCCGCAGCGCCGCCACACGCGCACCATCGTTTATCTGGCGGCCGCCACGCTGGCCGCGCTGCCGCCGGCACAGACGGTCGATGTGCTGCGGGGCGTCGCTCGGCTCTGTGGTCGCCGCGGCGGAGTGTTGGTCGGCATCGATTTGAACCGCGATGCCGCGCGGCTTGAACGAGCATACAACGACCGCGATGGATTGACTCGCTCGTTGAATCTGAACATCCTGTCGCACGCCAACCGCCGGTTTGCCGGGAATTTCCAGCCGCGGCGGTTCCTGCACTATTCGTTCTACAGCGAGTCGGGGCGGCGGGCCGAACTGCATCTACTCAGCCAGGCAGATCAGACTGTGGCGATCGGCGGGGCGCGCGTCATGGTGCGAAAAGGCGAGGCCATCCGCACCGATGCCATGTATCAGTATCCTTTGGGCGATTTGCGGCGGTTTGCCGAAGCGGCCGGATTGCAGCTCGCGCATTCGTGGATCGACGACGAGGGGCCATTCGCCATGCAGTTCTTCGCCGTCCCATCGTAATTGTCTATCCGCACGGCCAATCAGAGCTTGATCAGCGCCAACCCCGACGCCTCGTCGTGGCGGCGCTGCAAATGACTTGGCGATTCGGTCAACATCACCTCCAGAGTCGGCCGCACGGTGGCCTCGACCAAATGCCCGCCGTGAGCTGAGCCGTCGCGCTTGCCGACCACGATATGGGCGTGCAGCTTGGGGCCTTTGTCGGTAGCGACGATGTTGCCGACCAACGACAAGACCTCGACCTGCTCGTTGAGCGGGATTTTTTCGTATTCCTTCTTTTGCCAGTCGAAGTAGCCGAGGGTCAGTTTTTCGAGCGCTCCGATGGCTGTGAAGTGCGCGGCGGCCAGTTTGTTTTGCTGCGCGAACTCCAGCAGCCCTGCCGCTACTTCATCGCCGGTGTCGAAGATCAGCACATAGGTTTTTTCGCGTTCGTCGTTGATCAGTTTTGATTTCATGGCTCAAGTCTTTCAGCAAGTTAGCTCCCGGCTTTGTGCCGGGCAGTTCAGGCGCCGTTTCGCGAACGACGGTAGTCCTACATCAACCCGAAGCGCAAGCGAGGCAAGTCTATCGCTCCGCCTCGCTTGCGCTTCGAATTCGTGTGGGCTGATGAATGATCGGACCTAGCAAGCGGTGCGCCGTTTGGTACGATTAGCGGCAGAAAGATATCGAACCTTCCGGAGATTGCCTTATGGCACGAACGCCCAGCACCATGTTGCCCTTGGGAACCATTGCCCCCGACTTTTCGCTGCCCGACGTCGAGGGGCGAACGGTCTCGCTGGCCGATTTCAAGGAATCGCCGGCCTTGGTGGTGATGTTCATCTGCAACCACTGCCCGTTTGTCAAACATGTGGCAGCCGAGCTAGCCCGCCTGGCCAAAGATTATCAATCGCGGGGCGCGGCCTTTGTGGCCATCAACTCCAACGACGTGGCGGCCTATCCCGACGATTCGCCCGCCAAAATGAAGGAGGAAGTGAAGACCCGCGGTTACATCTTTCCCTATCTCTACGATGAGAGTCAGAAAGTGGCCCACGCCTACCGTGCCGCCTGCACGCCCGACTTTTTCCTGTTCGACAGCTCGCGGAAGCTGGTGTATCGCGGGCAACTTGATTCCAGTCGGCCCGACAGCGGCATTCCGGTGACCGGCGCCGACATGAGGGCTGCGCTCGACGCGGTATTGGCCGGCAAGACGCCCGCAACCGAGCAGCGACCGAGCATCGGCTGCAATATCAAATGGCGGGCCGGGAATGAACCAAGCTACTGATCATGGGCAAGGGGTGGGACTCGCTGCGGTCGGCCCACCCTACGAATGGTCGCGTTGCTCTTCGTCGACCTGGCGGCGAATATAGCCGCTGAGCCACCATCCCCACACCACGTAATGCAGCGCGGCCACACCGAAGATGACGCCCGCCGCGATGGCGGCGGGCAGAATGGCGCCGCTGGTCAATACAAACAACACGGCGAACACGAGCAGCGCCAGGCCCACGGCCAGGATGATGGGCAAGCACGAGACGGAATTCTCGATTTTCGATTTCGAATTTTCGATGGGTAAGGCTCCCTTTACACCTGCCGCTCCGACAAATCGAAAATCCAAAATCGAAAACCCAAAATGGTTCTAGCCGGAGTATTCCGGCGTCACCGCCTTGGGAATCACTCCGGCCTGGTGGCCACGCGCCAAGAGCTGCGCCACGGCTTCGCGTCCGCGCGGGCCAAAATCGAGCGTCCAGTCGTTGACATACATGCCGACAAATTTGTCGGCCTGTCCGCGATTCAAGTCGCGACCATAGGCCAATGCGTAATCGAGCGCTTCGGCCCGGTGCTCCAAACCATAGCGAATGCTTTCTTTCAACAGCCGCGTGACATCGCGCATCACCTGCGGGCCGAGATCTTTGCGCACGCCGTTGGCGCCCAGCGGCAGCGGCAGCCCGGTCTGCTCGTGCCACCAGCGGCCGGTGTCGACCACCAGGTGCAGGCCTCGCTCGCCATACGTGAGCTGCCCTTCGTGAATGATGAGTCCGGCATCGACGCGTTGACCTTCATAAGCGCCCGCTTCGACCGCGTCGAGAATCTGGTCGAAAGGCACCAGCACATAGGGAAACTCGGCCCCCAGGCATAACCGCAAGGCCAGGAACGCGGTCGTCAACTTGCCCGGCACGGCAATTGTTTTGCCGCGCAGCGTTTCGAGCGAAAGCTTTTCCCGAGCAACCACCATTGGGCCATATTGGTCGCCCATGCTGGCGCCGCAGGGGCAAAGCACATAACGGTCGGTGAGATAGGCGTAAGCGTGCAGGCTGAGCGCCGTCAGCTCCAGTTCGCCGGCAAACGCTCGCTGGTTGAGCGTTTCGATGTCGACCAGCTCGTGACGGAATTCATAGTCGCCCGTGTCGATCTTGCCATTGGCCAGCGCATGAAACATGAACGCATCGTCCGGGTCAGGAGAGTGGCCTACACGGACAAGTTTAAGTTGCTTAGCAGGGGGCA
>DASVHB010000487.1:0-16940 GCA_036379195.1 Pirellulales bacterium | reverse complement strand
TCGACAAAGGCTTTGTAGGTGTCGCCGTCGCGCAAGATCCGCCGCATGACAATGACGCCCCAGCAGCGGCCATCGAAGGTGATGGCGCCGCAGGTATATTCGTCGCCCGGCAGATACTCTTGCACCACGCAGTTTTCACGGTCGACCAGCCGCTGATAGACTTCGAATTCTTCAGAGTTGTGGGCTACGAACGTCCGCCGCGAGCGGGCGCCGCCGCGCTGCGGCTTGAGCACCACGGGAAACTCAGGGACAGCGGCGTCGGCCAGCCGGCAGGTGCGCGGCGCCGGGAAACCGTGCCGCTGCAAGAAGGCGGCAGTGGCCAGCTTGTCGTCGCAAGTTTCGACCACCTCCGAGCTGCTGACGACCGGCACGATGCCCGCCGCGCGGAAGCGATCGCGCTGTTCGGTCAAGGGTGGGAGTTCCACGTCGAGGCCGGGAAAGAGCAACTGGCAGTTCTCGGCTCGGCAGATCTCGAGCAGCCGGTCGATATAGCCCGGCTGGCGAGCTTCGAGCCCTCGGTAGGCGGCGGGCGCCGCGTAAAGCCCGGCCGCGAGCGGCTCGGAGTCGACCGCCACCACCCGGTACGGCGAGCCTTGCAGGGCTTTGAGGATGCTTTGCCCTACGCCCCCGCCGACGCCGGTGACCAGGATGCGATTCATTATGACGATTGTAATGGATTGCGGCGCCTTTCGCAGCCGCAAGCTAAAGTTGCCGATGATGGCATCAGGGGGTATCGCCGTGTCGCGAATGATGGATCTTGGTCAAACGTGGTTGCTGGTGATGGCCGCCGCCCCGCCGACGCGGTCGCTGCAGTCGGCCTGCGTTCGTCTCGTGTTCTCCGAAGACCGTAATCTGACGTCACCGCCGCCACCAGACGAAGCGGCCGTTTGCGCTGAGCCGCCCAATTCTTGCCAGTCGTCTGCCGTGCCGAATTGCCGTGAACGAATTACCTGCCGCAGCCCGTTGCCGCTGAGTTTTGTCGCGCGGCAGCCGGCCTCGCGGCCAGCCCTGGTGGCCTGCGACGACGGTCCGTCGCGGTAGCCCCGGCCCTTGTGGCGGGCGTTACGGTGGATCATAACCGCCGGGGTGAAATGGGTGGCAACGGCAGATGCGCGCCAATCCGCGCCACGCGCCGCGCCACGCACCGTATTTTTCGACGGCGCCAATAAAATAATTGCTACATGTCGGCGTAAATCGGCACTGTCGTCCCACGATCGGGCTGAGCGTCCATTGATAGACACGCACCAGCCCAATCAGCACGCGACCGGGCAACCCGACTAGAAACGCGCGAAGCCGGCTCATGACGATTTGCGCTCCAAACGCCGTTCGACCCGCCGCGCCAGTGCCCGCAGCGACTCGGTGATCGTCTGCAACTCCGGTTTGCCGCCCGGCCGCGGCGAGACGACCAGGTCGATGCCCGAGGGAAGCTCGCTACGGTGCAAACGAAACGCCTCGCGCAACAGGCGCTTCCAGCGATTGCGCACGACGGCGCCACCGACCTTGCGCGACACCGACAACCCCAACCGCGGATGCGGCAAGTCATTTTCGCAGCCGTAAACCACCAACAGTTCATCGCCCACCGATTGCCGCCGCCGGTAGACGCGGTCGAAATCGGCCTTCCGCCGCAGCCGGAGCTCTGGCCGAAATCGTTGATCAGGCGGTGGCGTGTTGGCCGGCCCGGCCGGATTACCCATGTTTAACCGTGTCTTTTAACCGTGAAAGATAACTGGGACACCGTGCTCGATAGTTTTACCAAGTCCGTGTTAGCTTCGCCTAAGCCTCTCCCCTTGACTTCAGCCCTTAATTTTAGGTAGCAAAATGCTACCATCAAGATATGCCGCAACCGGTGAAGCTTTCTGACGAGTTGGTGCTCGATGCGCGGCTGACCGCCGAAGTCGCGCAACGCTCGATCGCCGGGCAGATCGAATTCTGGGCGCAGTTGGGCCGGGCGATCGAGCCCCTGTTGGACGGTGCGCGAGCGCACGCTCTGCGGCAAGCCGGGGCGGTCAAACCGCTCTTGGAGTGTCTCGGTAGCGTAGATACAAGCGACGGCCGGCGCCGTGTCGCCGATTATCTTGCGTCGCGGCCCTTTCCGCATTATGAAGCCGCCGAGGAAAACGGCTTGCTGGTACGGATTGATGAGGACGGCACACGCACCCTGGGTCGGTTCATCGGTCGGGAGTTTCGGGCGGTGAGTGATGGACCTCAGGCTCCTTGACCGGCGGCCCGTCTTGGCGATCGCCGGTCCAAACGGGGCGCTGTTCGCGCGGGCTACACTGTCGTTTTGTGTTACATCGGGTTGGACGATTCCGATCAATCAGTTCAACGAGTCGGCATGCGCGTCACGCAGGGCGGCCACGATGTGCCGGATGAAAAACTGCGGTTACGGTTCCCGCGGACCGTCGCAAATCTGCAGCTTGCCGTCTCTCGGTTGCCTTTTGTATTCGCATTCGACAACCGTGATTTGGATTTCCCCTTCCGCGAAGCAGGCATGTTTGAGCAGGGCCGGCTTGTCCGGTTCCAGCATCCTGTGCCGGTTTGGCTTCAACCGCTGATTCGCGTTTAATTTTACCGGCGTTATATCCGCGCAGGCGGCGAGCCTCTAGAGTAGGGGGTTGGGAAATCGGCGATCGTTGGAATCGCCTACCGGCCTTTCGTTCGTCGTGAGGACCGTCGATGCTCTGGCTTTGGCTGCTGATCGCACTGACGTTGATCACTCTGATCGGCCACGGCATTTGGTCGATCGCGGCTTTTACGCTGCGGGCGATTTTCAATCTACACGAGCCGGAAGCGAAGGCGGCATGCCCGCATTGCGGCAGACAGACCGCCCTTCGGCGTCCGTCATGCGAGTGGTGCGGCCGCTCGCGGCAAACCGGGGCGCCGACGGAAACCGACGACCTGGCAGCGGTCGAACGGCAGCTCGAGCGGTGGCGGTCAGGCGGCCAGCTTTCGCCAGCAGAAGCAGGCCGGTTCATGACGCGTGTGAAAGCCTATCGGCAATCGCTGGCCCGTGTGCCATCGTCACCGCCGGCGGTGGCCCCCGCTCAATCGGAGCTGGTTGCGCTGTTGATGAAGCTTGGCGAGTTGGCGCCGCGCGAGCAACAACGCGTGCTAGAAATCTACGACCGCATGACGCCGGCACAGCGGGCCGCTTTGGCGCTCTCGGCGCAAATCAACCTGGCGCGGCTACTGGCACGTTTCGGCCGAATCGACGATGCGCTGAGCGTCTATCGACGCGTCACCGAGATTCATACGAACGACCTGGGCAAGGGCCGAATGGCGCTGGAGGCGATGCGGCTTGCGATTCAAGGGCAGCGCCGCGCCGACGCGGCCTCGTTTCTTGCGCTGCTCGACCGGCTCGATCTGGCACAATTGCAAGCCGAGAAGGAGCAACTTGCCGGCGCACTGCGCGCTGCATCCACGGTGAAGATCTCTGAGCCGGTCACTGCCGAAATCGTCGAAGCGGCAGCGGTTATTCCCGCCCGCTCATCCGGCGCTGTACCGTCCGCGGGAATTAGCGCTCGACCTGTATTTGCGGTAGACAGCGCCGCCGCTCAAAATCGGCTCTCGCACCGCGAGAGCGCGCCCGCTGGCGAAGCCAAAGATGAACATCGGCGCCAAGAACCACCTGCGCCGCGGCGTTCGCTGGCCGAAGTGCTTTCGACGTTCATGGAAGACCGCAACATCCGCTGGGGCGAGTTGGTCGGTGGGCTGCTGATTGTTTGCTCGTCGGTGGCGTTGGTCATCAGCCTCTGGGAAACGCTGAAGACGATCCCTTATTTTCAGTTTTTCATTTTCGTGGGCGTATCGGCGGCTTTGTTCGGCGTGGGGCTTTATACCGAGCATCGCTGGAAGCTGGCCTCGACCAGCCGCGGCATTCTGACGATCAGCACGCTGCTGGTGCCGCTGAACTTTGTGGCCATGGCCGGCACGGCGCGAGAACACTGGGACGTTGTCGCGGCGATCACTCAGCTCGCCGCACTGGCGATTTTTACACTGCTGGTGCGGCAAGCCGGGCGCGTGCTGGTAGACGGTTGGCAGACGTGGCTGACGCTGGGCGTGGTCGGCGGCTCGGGCGTGCTTTTGGCGGTGCCGCATCAGCCGGCGTTGGGTTGGGCGATGATGCTCTCCACACCCGCAATCGCCTTGGCGGCTTTCGGCGTGGGCCGGGCGATCACCGATTTGGCGCGCCGCCAACAGGCCGCGGCTGGCGACGCCAACCGGCTGTTTCTGTTGTTGAGCTGCCTGATGTTCACCGTCGTGGTGACGCTGGGTCTGGTCGTCGCTCGCAGCGCCGATCGTTCGGCCGCGCTCAACGTGCTATCGCCCTTGATTGCCGCCGGCGGCACGCTTGCGGCGATATGCGGACTGTTTGTCATGCGCGCGATGGCCGACGAGAACCAAGCCGGCTTGCGCACTTCGGGCACAGCCGTCGGACTGCTGGGGGCGGCCGTGATGCTCGCGGCCACCGGCCTGGCGTGGCCGCTGCCGGCCGCGATGATCGCCGTTGGCTTATTCAACTTTGCGGTGCTGGCGTTCTGCGCGGCTCGTTTTCAGGTGGCAGCGCTCCATGCCGTAGCCATCGCCTGCTTGGCGCTGGCATATGCGACGGGCACGCATGTGGCGCTGGGCCATCTACCTGCGATGGAACGAATTCAACCGAGCCTGGCCTTGCTGCGCTGGTTTGCCAGCGCCCAAACCGGTACCTCGCTGGTCGGACTTTTTTTGGGGCTATTCATCGCCGCTGAGTTGTTGGCGCGGCGAGGTCGAATGAACGATGCGCTGGTTTACGTGGGCGGCTGTGCGGTTGTGGCGGTGATCAGTCTCAGCCTGGTCTCCGTGCGCGGCTATCTCAGCGGCCACGCCGATGCCTGGCGAGCGGCACTCGTGTTTGCGGTCTATGGACTTGGCTGCCTGGCCATGAACGCGCGCTGGCGCAGACCGATCGCGACCCACAGTGGCGCCGCCTTGATGGGTGGCGCACTGGCGTATGCGATTGCTTTCACCGGCACGTTTGAGGTTCCGTATCGTTGGATCGTAATTGCCTTGGCCCAGGCAACCTGGACAACGATTGCCAGCGTCCTCATTGACCTCCAACGTGCGGCAGCCCCGGCCCTTGTGGCCGGCAATGCCCCGAGTGTTTTGTCCGAGGGCGACGCCGAAACCGCCGGGCACAAGGCCCGGAGCAACCTTGACGATCTAGCGCTCGAAAACTCGATGGCAGCGGCGTTCGGCGAGCCGTTGCGGCAATGGGGCGTCGGCGCGTCGCTGATCGTGGTCGTCGCGTTTGCTTGGATTGATTGGCAACGGCCGCTCATGTTATCGCTCGATCTCGCCTGGCTGGCCGCCATCTGGCTGGTGCTGGCGTTCGCCGAGCGCTCGCCGCGCTGGTTCACGGCGTTTCAAACCGCCGTTTATGCGGCGGCAGCTTTCGCAGTCACCGCCTGGCTTAAGGAACAGCCGTGGGTGATCGGCAACCCGCGCGGCCTGCTCCATCCGCGAAGTCTGCAAGTCTATGGTATCGGCTGCGGCTTGATCGGTCTGTTCTGGACCATGCTCCGCGTCGCGCTGCGCCGGCGCCCGTGGTTCGCTGATCTCAGCCCTGTCGGCGTCGGGGGCGTCGATCGTCTTGTCCGATATGGATTGGTCATTACTTCGTTCGCCATGGCAGCCGCGGGCACGTTGCCAGGAATCGAAGCCGAATTCTTGGGGAATTGGCAACTCCGAGCGATGGCGGGCGTGCCCGTCTGGCTGCTGCAAGACCATGCGTATGAGGCGTTCGGATGGATGCTGGTTGGCGTGTTGGCGACCGGAACGACTGCGGCGCTTTGGGACCGTTGGGGCAGAGCCGATCTGATGGCGAGCGTCTTGCTGCTGGTGAACATCGCCGTGCTCGTAGCGGGACCGGCGTCTGCAAATTGGGCCATCGCCTCGGCATTGCGTTGGTCGCTCGCCGCGGCGTTTGTTAGCGGATCGCTCGCGGTCTGGTTCCGCAGGCCGCTGGCTCGCATCGCCGAGCGAGGCCAGTGCCGCATCGCCGTTGGAGAGCATCCCGCGGGTTTGGCCGCCGGCTGGTTGATTGCGTTGGCGGCCTTGCCCGTCGTTGGCTTTTCGGGCTTGGTGGCCGGCATGCGCATCCTCGGCGAGGCACCCGCCGGGCCGCTACCCGGCATCTGGCTGGCCCAGGTGGGTTTTTCGGTTTCGCATCTGGTGCCGCTGGCGCTGGTGGTATTGGGCCTGGCCGGCTACGCGGTGCGCGAGGCGTCGCCCGGTTATACCTTTGCGGCGGGCGTGGTGGCCAACCTGACGGTCACCGGCGGCTATGCATTGAACTTGCCGCAGTTCGGTGCGAGTGAAGCTGCCCGGCTTGTGCAGTTGGCCGCGATTACCGCCGCCATCTGGACAATCGGTTGGTTGGCCGCCCGGCGGCGCGTGCTCGCGCTGGCGGGTCGCAGCGAGTCGCCGTCGTCCTGGCCGCTGCTGCGGCTGCAATGGGCGCAAAGCGCGCTGGGCAATTTGCTTTTGCTCGCTCCCGCATTCGCGCTGGTCGCCATCGATTCTTCGCTGGGCATGGGCAGCGGCGTACACGATTGGATCGCGGCGGTGGGTTCGCCGCTGGGCTGGTTCACGCTGGCCGTGGTTTGCGCGACCGGCCGTTTATTGGGCTGGCAACGCGGCCGGCCACTGCGGCCTGAGGCGATTGGCCTGATGGGTATGACGGCTCTCGGCTTGGTGGCCTGCAGCGTCGAGGCTGTGTTGCCCGGCACGCCGTGGGCGTTTCGCACCGTGATGCTGGGTTGGGCGAGCTATGCGTTGTCGGTGGTGGCAGCCACCTGGTGGGCCACGGCGGTCTACGCCCCGGCCGCCAGTGAAGGTCCGCCCGAGGCGCTGGTGCGCGCCGCGGGTGTATGGGTGCGGGTGGCTGGGCTGCTGGCGTTGTCGTTAGGAGTCAAGGCGGTGTTCGTCGGAGGAGGTGATGCCAGCGAGCCGCTGTGGGGCGCCGCGGCCATTGGCATCGCCAGCGCGGCCGCGGCGGCAATGGCCGTTTGGCAGCGCCGCGAAGGTTGGGCCTTCATTGCCGGGCTGGGCATCAACCTGGCCTCGACGATTGTCGTGTGGCATCGGTTGACAATCGGCCATCGGCTCGTCGCTGACGAATGGCTTTGGTTGCTGCAAGCCAATCTGATTGCAGCGGGCGTCGTCGGCTTGCTGTGGCTGGCCGCGCGGCGGCGACTGTATTCAGTACGCGAACTGCGCATCGGCGTCAGCCCGTTTTTGACGGTGCAAATTGCGGCCATTGCAGTGGGCAACGCCTTGCTGCTGGGTTTCGCACTGGTTGAGTTGCTGGTCCGGCCTGGCTCGATGAGCGAGGCGTTGCGGCAGCACGCTTCGTCGGCCGGCTGGTTCGCGTGGTTGGCTGGCTCGGCGGCGATTGCCATCTATCTTTATCACGCCGCTCGCCGCGAGTTGATTCATCTTGTGGCCAGTGCATTGCTAGGCGTCGGTGTGCTTGCCGCGATTTCGATCGGCAAGGCCGACGCCACCTGGCAGTCTTACCACTGGCTGATCGCCTGTTGGGCCAGCGTCGCGGTTGCTATGCTCGCCGCGAGCTGGCTGGCGGGCCATGCTGCAAACCAGGAGCGACCGGCTGGGCCTTCCGCCGTCTGGCTGGCCGTGAAGCGTGTGCTGCCGGGCGGCGAGGTCGAAGTGTGGGCGACGGCGATCAGCGTTGCGCTGGCCGCGCTGGCGATCCGCGCGGCGGCCACCGATCCGGCTCGCCCCTGGTGGCCGATGGCCGCGGCGGTCGCGGCCGCCGGCATCTCGGCGGCTCTCGGGTTGTGGCGCCGCAATTCGCAGCACGCCTATCGCTCGGGAATGTTCGCCTGCCTGGCGATATCGCTCTTCTGGTACGCCCAAGAGAATGCCGGCGGCGGCGATCTGCTGCTGTTGAACGCCATCGCCCTGGCGGTAACCGGTAGTTTCTGGTCGCTGGTGGCTCGTTGGACTAAGCCGCTCGATCCCGCGGCGGCATCTGAAACACTTCCGCCATTTGAGCATGCCGCCGTGGCGATCGCGGTGGGATTGATTTCGGCAGTCGCCTGGCTGGCCTGGTGCGCGAGCTGGCTATCGTCAGAACTCGCTATGACCGCGCTGCGCTTTAATTGCAACGTGCGGCTATCGTGGGCCGCCTGGGCCGCCTGGGCCGCCGTCGTCGCGGCGCTGGCCATCGCGCGTGGCGATCACCGGGCGACGCGTTGGCCGGCTGGTTTCTATGCGGCTGGGTTGGCGGCGATCGCATGGGCGCTAGGGCAACAGAGATGGAGCGGCGGCGAATTGCTGTGGGCCACGGGTCCGGCGCTGGCCGGCTGGATGCTGGCGGCGGCAGTGGTCGAGTTGGTGGCAAACGGCCGTAGCGACAAACGCGAAGGTTCGCGTGGCTGGTTCTTTGCCGCGCAAGTGACCATTGGCGCTGTCGCTACGCTGTTGAGTGCCTGGACCGCGGTGGCATTCGAGACGCATTTCGATCGCGCCGCGGGCGGCGTTAGCACTCTGCTGTTACTGTTCGCCAGCGGCTGCATGCTTCGCGGCGCTGGCGATCGCCGGCTCCAATTCTGGCAGATGGCGATGTTAGCGTTGGCGGTGCTAGCGCCGGCGGAATGCATCTGGGTGTTTTGCGAGGGCGCCAGCCCGGCAATTCGTTGGATCCACCGCGAGACGGCGCTGTTGGCTTCGTTGGCGCTTTCGATCGTCGGCTGCGAATGGCTGGCGCCGCGGTTGCTTGCAGGCGGGTCGCCGCAGGCGGCGCATGACGGCGTACTTTCGCCGAGCGAAGGGCGGCAAAATGCGTGGCGGCAATCGGTGCGGCGATGGCTGCCGGTCGTCATCGGCCTGTCGCTGGCGATATTGGCGATGGTCCTCGTTCAAGAGCGCAGCCAGTATGTGCCACGCGAAGGAGTGGCGATGGCGCTGGTTGCGAAGCTAGCCATCGTGGCGATGTTGACCGGACTGGCGCTGCTGGCGGTCATGTATGCGGTGGTGGAACGGCGCGATCCGCTACGCCTGTCGCCCCGCGGCCGCACCGCCTATGTATATGCCGCCGAAGCGCTCGCCCTGCTGGTCTGCGTTCACTTTCGCACCACCATGCCGAAGCTGATTCCCTTCGGCATGATCGAAAACTGGTGGACGTTGATTGTGATGATCGTCGCCTTTTGCGGAGCGGGATTCGCCGAGTTCTTCCAGCGGCGGCGGCTGAGCGTGCTGGCCGAACCGCTGGCCCGCACGGCGATGCTGGCGCCGCTGTTGCCGGCCGCGGCGCCGCTGGCGGGGCTGGTTTGGCTGCCCGACGAATTGCACGTCTGGATGATTCAAGCCCGGCTGTTCAGCAACGAAGCGGTGCTGTTTCTGGTGGCGGCGTTTTACGGCATCCAGGCGGCGACGGTCCGCTCGCCCTCGTCGCCGCTGGTCCCGCGAGACAACGTGCTTTCGCCCAGCGACGGGCGGCAAAGGGCGGCGATGCAGTCGTTGATGTTCGCCGCCTTGGCGGTGGTGTCGGGCAATGCCGGACTATGGCTATTATGGCAGCGGCTGCACATTGAGTTTCTCGCCCATCCGCAACTTTGGCTCATCCCGCCGGCTTTGGCGGCCCTGGTCGCCGAGTATCTCAACCGCGATCGCCTTAAGCCTGAACAGAGCGGCGCAGTCCGTTATCTGGCGCTCTCGACCATCTACGTGGCCAGCACCGCCGACGTGTTCATGTCGCACGTCGATCGCCACATCAGCCTGCCGCTGGTGCTGGTGCTGCTGGCGCTGTCGGTCGTCGGCATCCTATCGGGCATGCTGTTGCGTGTTCGTTCGTTTCTGTATCTAGGGTTCACGTTTTTATTGGTCGATTTGAGCGTGATGGTCTACCATGCTTCCTGGGATCTGGGACACACCTGGGTCTTCTGGAGCACCGGCATCGCGGTGGGCCTGGCCATTCTTGCCCTGTTTGCGGTATTTGAAAAGCGCCGCAACGAGATGGTGCTGGCGCTGGAGAGGTTCAAAGATTGGCGATGACCGAACCGCCGAGAAAGCAATTTGGTCTGCGCTCGCTGTTCGCGGCCACGGCGGGCTGCGCCGCGCTGTTCGCGGCGTTTCGCTGGCTCGGTGTGCCGCCTCGTGTCAGCCTGTTTATCGCGGGGCTGTTGGCCGTTAGCTTGATTGCGGCGATTGGCCTGGTGGTGGTGGTTGGACGTCAATCAACACGTGATCGCGGAGAATAGTTCGCACTTGAAGATCGTGGTATAATGGACCAAGGCCGTGCTTTTCGTTCCGCGACCGCTCGTTGAAAGAGAGAACTGATGGCGACTGCTGAAAAATGGGCCGCATACGCAGCCATTCTGCCCGACATTTATCGCGAGATACTGGCGGCATTTCCGCGGATTGAGCCGAACCGAAGGCCGCGGTCTGGTTTGGCGTATCAAAGCATCTGGGCCGAGTTTGAAGAGCGCGAACTGGGAATCTCGCTGGGAGAACTGATGCAGGCATGCGAGCAGCTCAGCGAACATGGCTTCATCGAGATCAAGCGCGGAATGTTTGTGCATCCCACGGAAACCGGTGAAGAATTGATTCGCGCAGTCACGGGGCATGAGGCAAGCGAAGTGAGTATTCCTACGCTGCCGCCACCACCCCATTAGAGCTGCGCGGAAATGCATTGGCAGCTTCAGTTTTTCCCGGCCTGCACGCATCACGTCTTCCTGTCGCACTGCCGCGAGGATCGTGGGTGGCTTGTCAATCCGCTCGCCGATGCGATGCGCGACCGCCGGCTCATTCCGTGGGTCGATCAACATGATTATCCATACGGCCGGACATCGTTTCAGGCACTCCGTGACGGCATCTTGAGAAGTCGCCACGTCGTATTTCTTGTAACGGATGCGATGCTGCAGCAACCACGTGGTTGGTCGATCATCGAGTTAGCTTGGGCAGAATTGCTTCAGGACAATCTACGGGAGCCGGGCGGTGTGCTGCAGAACGTATCGCTCCCGCTTTTCTTTGTGGCGCGCGAGGACGCGCGATTACCGCGGTGCGCATGGTTTCCGGTCATCGATCGGGCCCGCTTTCATTTGCCTGCTGACGGCAATCCAGTACTTTGGGCCTTGCACCAAATTGACGCGTTTGTGGCGCGCGAAGTCCAACAAGGGCTCGACAACGTCGCTTGGCTTGACGGGGACTCGCGATCGCGACTCCGCCTGAAGAAGCGCGCGGGGCTCATCGAGCGAATCACCGCACTTCGTCCGGCTATCATTTGAGTGGCTGGCTTATGATGAGATACCGTGATCACAAATCCCCATCGGAACGCGAGTTCACGGCCGCCCATACGCGCATCCTATCGGCGGCCTTCCGCGTCCCTCGCCGCACGCGCACGACGGAGTCCCCGGCTTGCCCCTGCGCGGCAGGTCGCCCACCATCGTCCACGCCATCGGGGCCGACGCTGTAGATCAGATACTCCGTCGGCTCGACCCGATAGCGCAGCGGTTGGCCGTCGCACGGATCGATCGGCAGTGAGGAGAGAAACCGCGGCGATAGCTCGTCGATCTTCGATGGCAGGCGGCCCTCGCTGCCGTAGAAACGCTCGATCGTCACCGCTGCGCGTATCGCGTCGCGCTCGGCCTCGTTTCGGCTGGCCGCGTTGGCGCAGGCGCCAATCGCGGGCGCGACAAGCAGCGCGAGCGGATAGCGCCGCGCAGTGCCTGGCGAGCTTGTGAGTTGCTGCAACTTGTTGTCCACCGCTTGGGCTGCTTGCGTTCGCGCTGGCCCTGTCTTCTCGAAGACGGCGATCATCTCGCTCATGATTTGCAGGTACATGGGCTCGTCCTCGGCAGATTTGGGAAAGTCGCCTGCGCGCTGCCCATCCATTCCCATTCCGATGAGTGTCTGAACCGGATCGACAAATCCAGCAATGCCAATCACGCGTTCGCCCACCAGAGCGCGACGGACAGGTAGTGCATAGTCGCTCGCCGCCAACTCGGCATCGAGCCGTGCGAGCTGTGCGTCGTTGAGCGCAGCCGCGGAAAGAAGCCATTCGACTCGCCCGCGCGCCATGGCACTCATGGCCATTCGCACCAATTGCACCACGAGGATTGGTTCTTGCTCGATACTGCGGTCGGCGGCGAACATCGCAACAATCGAATCGACCGCGGCGTCGGAGTTGCCGCGATGAGCGGCAACCGCCGACTCCAGCGCGAGCAACCGCGACGCTGCGCGAAGCCGGTCGGCATGCGGCAACGGCATGTTGGACCCGGCGGCGAATTGTACCGGAAACCGCGCCCGTCCGCCGCGGCGCGCGGCCTGATGGATTTCGTCCAGCGATGTACGATAACGCATCAAGAGCGTTTCGGCGGCGGCCAGTTGAGGCCACACATTGCCCGGCACGGGAATCCGAGCCGGACCATCGCTGACAAAGGGCAGGCCGTTGGCGCTGGCCTTGAATTGTGGCGAGTCAAGCGGCGCAATTCCGGCGAGCCATAGTTGGGTCGCGTCTTGATCGGCGGGCGGAACTGGGTAGTAAGCATCAAGGTCGGCGAACGAGACGGGTTCGCCGGCCGCTCGGATCCGGGTCAGTTCGTCCTCGCGGGGCGAGGCTGGCTCGCTCGACGCGGGCACTACTAGTTGTCCGCCGGTCATGCCCCCGGCTGGCCGCTCGCCGCGCCGCCCGGAGAAAAGAATTACACAGACAATCACCAACAAAGAGGGGACGCCTAGGGCGCTGGCGGCCGCGGCGGGAATCAGCCATGGCGGCCGCGCCGCACTTCGGCGTTTGCCATAACTTGTTTGTTGGTTCGTGAGACCCGCGGCGGGCGACGAAGGCGCGCAGGTGGCCGGCGGCAGTTCATCGAGCAAATTGAAAACGCTTGCACTCTCCGGCGCGGCGATCGCTTGTCCGCAGCGGCAGCGGATGCTCTTGCCGGCCATCTCGTCTCGAAGCTGATAAGATTGGCCACAAACAGGACAAGTGTTTGGGATCGGCATAAAACCCTCGGCTGAACACCAGTTGCCTGAGTCGAGTGGCGGCAATTATCGCATGGCACGGGATACCGATCAATTGACTGTTTTCAAGTGCTATCGGTTTTCAGAGCGCCGTCCGCAGTTGAGCCGGGTGCGAGGCCCATGTTAAGCTGGTACGCCGTCGATTAACTTGGTCCCTCCATCGCGTTTCCCGCCCGTGATCATCGTCCTGAAACCTGAAGTCACCGAAAAGCAAATCGAGCATGTCATCCAGCGCGTCGAGTCGCTGGGGCTGCGGGCGCATTTGAGCCGCGGCACCTATCGCACCATCATCGGCGTGATCGGCGATGAATCGAAGCTGCGCGTCGCGCCCCTGGAGGCAATTCCGGGCGTGGCCAGCGTGGTGCCCATCTTGCCGCCCTACAAGCTGGCCAGCAACGAGGCCCACCCTGAGCCCAGCGTGGTCGACGTGGCGGGCGTCAAAATCGGCGGCGGCTGGCTGGCGATGATCGCTGGTCCGTGCGCTGTCGAAAGCGCCGAGCGTATGGACGCAATCGCGGCGGCCGTCAAAAAGGCCGGTGCTAACCTGCTCCGCGGCGGCGCGTTCAAGCCCCGCACCAGTCCCTACGCCTATCAGGGCATGGGCGAAGACGGACTCAAAATCCTCCGCGACGCCGGCCAGAAGCACGGCCTGCCTGTTGTTACCGAAGTCATGGATCCGCGGCGCGTCGAGCTGGTCGATCGCTACACCGCCATGTTTCAGATCGGCGCCCGCAACATGCAGAATTTTACGCTGCTCACCGAAGTCGGCCAGACGCGCAAGCCAGTGTTGCTGAAGCGCGGGCTGAGCGCCACGGTGAAAGACCTACTGATGAGCGCCGAGTACATTCTTTCGGAGGGAAACTCGCAGGTGGTGCTTTGCGAGCGTGGCGTGAAAGGTTTCGACCCGATCGCGCGCAACTTGTTCGACGTGGCGGCGGTGCCTGCCACCAAGGCGCTTTCGCATTTGCCGATCATCGTTGATCCGAGCCATGCCACAGGCCGGCCCGATCTGATTCCGCCCTGTGCCTTGGCGGGCGTGGCCGCCGGCGCCGACGGGGTTCACATTGAAGTACACAATTGCCCGGAAGAGGCGCTCTCCGACGGGCCGCAGGCGCTGCTGCCCGGCCAGTATGCGGCGGTCGCCGGGCAAATTCGCCAGTTGGCCGCGCTGTTCGGGAAGAAGATTTCGTCGGCGACGCCGGTCAAACCATGACGTGACGTATCGTCTTACTTCGGTGGCTGGGGCAGAGGCTAAGCGATGCCCCGGCGGGCCATCGCAAAACCCCGATGATTCGCCTGCCTTTGGAAACCCGACGCGTAAGCGAGGCTCGGCAGCCGGCGTTCCCTCCCTAACGTCGGGCTTCCATGCACCACGCCTGGCTGAACGAAGACGACAGAATTACCCGGGCTGAGCCACCGGGGCATCGGCAAGCCTCTGCCCCGGCCACCGATTGCTCCGATCCTTAAAGACAAATCACCTATCGCCACATGACGAGCAACACCGCCCTTCCGTCGTCAACCGACGCAATCGCAAACGATCATGCTCGGCTGCTGGCGCTCTACCGCACCATGCAGCTCATCCGGCAGTGCGAAGAGCAATTGGCGCGCTACCATCAGCGCGGCCTGATTCATGGCGCCTGCCACACCTATGTGGGCGAAGAGGCGATCGCCACCGGCGTATGCGCCAATCTGCGGCCCGACGACGTTATTTTCAGCACGCACCGCGGCCACGGGCACGCCTTGGCCAAAGGTCTCGAGCCGGTGCAACTCATCGCCGAGCTGTTCGGCCGCGAGTCGGGCTGCTCGCGCGGACGCGGGGGCAGCATGCACCTGTTCGCCCCCGAAATCGGTCTGCTGGGCACCAGCGGCATCGTGGGGCCGAGCATCCTGCAGGCGGCCGGCGCCGGCTATTGCTTCAAACTGCTCCAAACCGATCGCGTGGCGGTGGCCTTTTTTGGCGACGGCGCCGTCAACAACGGCGCGTTTCACGAGGGGCTGAACATGGCCAGCATCTGGAAGCTGCCCGTGCTGTTTGTCTGCGAGAACAATCAGTTCGCCACCGAAGTGCCATTTGCCTACGCCAGCGGCATTGCCGACGTGGGACGACGCTCGGCCAATTACGGGCTGCCGGGCGTGGAAGTCGATGGCAACGATGTGCTGGCGGTCGAGCAGGCCGCCCGAGAAGCGATCGAACGAGCACGCTCGGGCGGGGGGGCGACGCTGCTGGAGTGCAAAACGTACCGCACCCGCCCGCACGCCGAGGGGATGGGCGATTTCGGCTATCGTACACGCGAAGAGGTCGATGCCTGGAAACGGCGCTGCCCAATCAACCGGCTGTGCGAATCCGCACGCGGCGCGGCGGTTAACGGCGAGTTAGACGAATCGTTCGCGGCCATCGATCGCGAAATTGCCGAACTGGTGGCCAAAGCTTCCAGCGCGGCCGAAAGCGCCGCCTGGCCCGATGCGGAATCGGCGGTGCGCCACGTATATTGCGAAGCTCCCGCGCCTGTCGTTCCGCCGCCTCCGCCGCCCGGTGATCGCCAGATTGGTTTTGTGGCGGCCACGCGCGAGGCGCTCAAGCACGAAATGGAGCGCAACCCCGCCATCTTTGTGATGGGCGAGGGCATCGGCCGCCGCGGCGGCAATTTTCAAACAACCGAGGGACTGTTTGATTTGTTCGGCCCCGAGCGGCTCTGCGACACGCCGATCTGCGAGCGCGGCTTTGTCGGGCTAAGCTGCGGGGCCGCGATGGCCGGTGCTCGGCCGGTGATCGACTTTATGTTTATCGACTTTATCAATGACGCTTATGGCGAGATCGTCAACCAGATCGCCAAAATGCAATACATGAGCAGCGGGCGGCTAAAGATGCCCGTGCTGCTGCGAGGGTGCATCGGCGTGGGGCATTCGGCGGCGACGCACCACTCAAGCAGTTTTTATTCGGTCTACAGCCACATTCCGGGATTGCGGGTGGTCGTTCCGTCGACGCCCTACGATGCCAAAGGATTGCTGTTGCACGCGCTACGTTGTCACGACCCGGTGCTGTTTTTGGAGCATCGCGAGTTGATGGCTGTGAAAGGCCCGGCGCCCGAAGAGCCTTATGAAATCGAGTTTGGCCGTGCGAAGGTAGTGCGCGAAGGCAGCGACCTAACGATCGTCGCATTGGCGTTGATGGTTCATCGTGCAGCGGCGGTGGCGGAACGATTAGCTCAGCGCGGCGTGTCGATCGAACTGATCGACCCTCGCACCGTATCGCCGCTCGATATCGAGACGGTGCTGCGCAGCGTCTGCAAAACCGGGCGGCTGTTGGTGATCGACGAAACCTACGGACCTTGCAATATCGCTTCGGAAATTGCCGCCCACGTGGCCGACCGGGGGTTCGACGATCTCGATGCTCCAATCAAGCGGCTTCACGGCGCGTTCACACCGACGCCGTACAGCCCACCGCTGGAAAGAGCCGTGGCGCCACAAGTCGAAGACATTGAGCGAGCAATCATCGACTTGCTCGGCGAATAGCTAGCGGCGAGCGCGGTTTGGCGTGCGGCTGGAACGATCGGCGGCGCGGCGAGACGCGGAATGCGACGGTTTGTAGACCGCCCGGTAGCCGACGTTGCCCCTGCGCCACGGACTGGTATAGGCTGGCGCCTCGCCCGTCTCGACCGGTGGCTGAAGGCCGTATCCGCGGCCGCCATAACCATATCCTGGCCAATGATGGCGGTCGCCCGGCCAATAGGTGCGGGTGGCCCAGTGGCTAATCCGCTCTTGAGTGCCGGGCATATATTGAGCGGCGGCCGGCACCGCCATGAAGCACATCACCGCCACTGCGAATACAAAGCGTTTCATACAAGCCTCCTTACCCCGACCGCCGCCGCACAAGCGAAGGCAAAGGGATCAAATTGACATGCGACGAAACGGAA
>DASVHB010000486.1:0-2093 GCA_036379195.1 Pirellulales bacterium | reverse complement strand
GCAACGGGCCTATTTGGGGGCATAATCGAGATCGGGCATGGCGAGCAGGCTTGACGATTCGTTGACCTTGGCGGAGCTCGAGGCGGCGCTGGCCACGGTCGATCGCGCCGCCGTGCTCGCTCCGCCGCGCATTTTGCGGCGGGTGATCAAGCAAGACCGGCAAATCGGCGGCATCGGCCTGAAGGCGCCGCATCGCAAGACCTATGTCATCGAGGCGGCGCGGCTGCTGCAAATCGTCGATCGTGATGAGCTTGGGCTCCCTCCCCATGCCCCGCTGGCCGGCGAAGTAATTCTGTTGGCCCGGCCCGACGCCGACTATCTGGCTTCGCTCACGGCCGCCGAGGCCAAGATCAAATACTGGCGGCTGCTGTTCCACGCGCGCGTACACGAGGCGCTCGATCAGAAGGTGGCCGAGGGCGCGTTGCCCGCCGCAGTGGTCCGCCAGCGGATTGCAAGCATCGGCCAGGCGGCCTTCGAAGAAATTCGCACCGTCCTGCGGCAAGAAGATTTGCTGTTGCCGCCGGTGGACGAGCTGGCGGTTTATTTGGAATTTGCCGCGGTTTACCTGGAGCTGCGATTTTTCGCCGCCTCGCTCTTGCCGCGCTATTTTCCGGCGTTGGGAGATTGGCAGCGCATCAACGCCGTGCTGGCTGAAGACGTCGACGCTCAGGCGCTCTGGACAGCCACGCGTCTGCCCGGCGCGCCGAACCCGGGCCAGCCCGCCGACGACCACGAGACCGACGTGTCTGACGAGGCCGACGACGATTTCTTGTTTGAGCGGGCGCCCTCGAAGCCGGCCGAGGCGCTTTACCGGCGTTACAACCGACTGGCCGACCGCGCGGCCAGCCTGGGCAATGCGGTCCGGGCTGCCATCCGGAGAGCCCGTGCGGCACAGTACGCCCGACCCAATCTCGCCAATCGAGTCAATGCCGCCGCCCGAGACGATCTGCAGCGCCTGACGGACCGCTTGCAGAGGGCGCTCGACCTGCCCGATAAAGATGCCCGTCACTGGTCCAGAGCGTTGGGAGCGCTGTTGGCTCGCTCGGTCCATGGGTTTTGGACGCGCGAATCGCGCATCCTTTACGACCTGCAGAAGGTGTGCGTCGATCACGAGCGCGACATCTACAAGCTCGACCTGATCGAGTGGGCGTTGAGCCGTGGCCGGGTGCCCATCAAGCGTTCGTTGCCCGGTCAGCGCGAAGTGCTGATGTCGAAACATCTGCGCGTGGCGCTGCGCCGCGCGGCTAAAGCACGGATCGACGATCGCCCACGGCGGCTGTTGGTGCTGCTGCTCGAAGCCGCCCTGGAGCGGGCCGAAGGCAAGCTGCGTGAACGTTTTCGCCCCTTGGTGGCCGAGGCGCTCGACGAAGTGGGGCTGCGGCCGGCCAACGTGCCTGAGCGCGTCGCCCGCAACAAGCTCATCGAAGAGCTGCTCGACGAAGTGACCGAGCGCGACTTTTTGACCATGAGCGATCTGCGCGACGCCATCTCGCGCAACAATCTCAAGCTGCCCGACCTGCAAAGCGGCGGCCAGTTTTTCTCGGGCGATCAATTGCTGCGGGCCGACCGCAACCTGGCCGTGTCGCTCGACGGCGTGTATCACCGGGGCGAAGTCTACTTGCGTTGGCCGCAGCGGCTCAGCTCGCTGGCCTTCGGCACGCCGCTGGGCCGTGTGCTGGTGCGCTATCTGGCCATTCCCTACGGCGGCGCGTTTGTGATCCTCGAAGGGGTGAACCACCTGGCGTTGATGATCGCCGGTGGCCTACGCAATCGTTCCGCGTCGACCGACCTACCCACCGCGCCCGAGCAAAGCGCCGAGAGCATCGAACTGGTTTCGTCCGACACGATGCATCTGGCCATCGTCGTCCTGGGCACGTTTCTGTTGGGATTGATTTATTCCGCACCGTTTCGCCGCGGCTGCGCTCGGGCGCTGCACGGCATCTATCGGGGCCTGCGTTGGCTGGCCGTCGATTTGCCGGTATGGCTGATGGACATTGGCTGGGTGAGGCGTCTGCTCGAGAGCCCGCTCTACAAGCTGGCCGCGCGCTACGTGGTCAAACCGTTGGTGTTTACCGCGCTCATTCTGGCGGCCT
>DASVHB010000485.1:0-14569 GCA_036379195.1 Pirellulales bacterium | reverse complement strand
GGTTCTGGGCGGTCTGCACGGTGCTTTGCAAACTGGTGACGGCTTGCTCGTTGGCCCCCAGCTCGGCCCGAGTGAGCGATAAGTTTTGCTGGGCGGTTTCCAGCAGGCCGGTGGCCCGCTCGATGCCGTCCATGTCGTTGTTTTGCAAGGCGGTTTGCAGCCGCAACAGGGCGTTGAACACGCCGCCCACCTCTTGAGGGTTGGTGTCGGCGCCGCTGAGCGTGTCGGCCGTGCCTCCGGCCAACGTGGCGGTGGCCGTGGGATCGACGATGCCGGTGCCATTGTTCGGCGCGCCGCCGTCGGTGGGCGCCAGCGCGGCCGAGAACAACGGGCCGGCGGTGGGATCTGCCGCCAGCAACGCGATCACGCGATTGGCCGTGGTGGCCGGCCCCACATTGAATGTGAGCGTTTTGGCGCCGGCGTTGTAGGCAACGGTTTCGGTGCCGGGCGCCGCGCCCGTATTGTTAAACAGCACTTTGACGCCGTTATACGCCGTGCTGGTGTTCTTGGCGGTAAAGATCAGGTCGTTGTTCGCCCCCGCGCCCACCACCGTGGCCGAGGCCTGCACGCCGGGCGTGGGCGCGGCGCTGGTCGTGGCGCCGACGGCCAGCAGCCCCAGGTCTTGCGCCGCCAGGCTGGAGTTGGTCGTAGTGATCGAAAGCGGCGTAACGCCCGGATCGTTGTCGACCAGCTCGATGCCGTTGCCCGTGGTATCGAGCTGGGCGACGACGGGAATGCCGCTGGCGGTGTTGGTGGCGTTGGTGTTGATCAGGTTGAGCACGTCGCCCACGGTTTTGGCCGACGAAATATCGACGGTGAACTGCACGCCGTCTTTTCGGGTGATGACAAAATCGCCGCCGGTGGCGTGCCGCACTCCCTTGCCATAGTTGAGGTCGGCCAGCGCGGTATTGACGTTATAGGTGCGCACGCCCAGTTGCGTGGCGGTCTGGCCGCCGTTCTCGCCGATCGAAAAATCGCTGCCGCTCAGCCGCGACTGAATGTTGATGCCGTTGCCGGCCTGATTGATCTGCGCGAACACCGACGCCCCGGCGCCGTTAATATCGTTGAGCAGGTCCTCGACCGTATTGGCGCCGGTGAACGAAATGTTGTAGGTCTTGCCGCCGTTGACAATCTGGATGCCCGAAGTTTGATCGAGCGCGACGCCGCTGCCTCCGGCCAGCGCGCCCGATGCGGCGGGGTCGGTGATGGCGTCGGTCACCAGGCCAGAGCCGTCGTTGCCAAATTCGCTGGGGTCGAGCGAGGCGGTGAAGGTGCCCTGCGTGTTGATGGCGCGAATCACGTCGTTGGCGTTGCTTTGCCCGCTTTGAATGTGTACTTGCAGGGTGTTTGGATCGGCGCCGGTGAGGTAGGTGTCGCCCACGTTGTTGCGGATATCGACAGGCGAGATCGAGCCGCCGCCCAGGTTCGGTTCGGCCGAAGTATCGCGCGCGGCGGTAAAGGTGCCTTCGGTGTTGATGGCGGCAATCAGGGCGCCGGTCGAGGTGGCGCCGGTGCCGTCCACGGTGAGCGTGAGGGTCTTGGCGCCGGCGTTGTAGCTGGCGCTGGCCGTATCGCCGATTGCGCCGCCATTGACGATATTCACCGCGACATTGTTGTACGCCGAGCCAGGCGTATTGGCCGTCAGCAGCAGGTCGTTGTTGGGTCCGTTCAAGCGGAGCGATGCTTTGGCGGGCGTGGCGGTGGCGCTATAGGTGGCAAACTCGGCGCCGGCGGTGATGCCCGGCGCCGCCTGATACCAGGCGTCGTTCACATACACCACGTTGGCGCCGTTGCTGGCCGGGCCGTTGGTCTTGGCCTGCACGAGCACGTTGTTGTTGCCGCCGGCGGGAGCGATATCGACCGAAGCCCGCGTGCCCAAAATGTTGGCCAACGGCGTGGTGGTGGTCAGCCGCGGGTTCAGATCGCTGCCGACGATCGGCCCGGTGCTGCCGAACAGCGAGCCTTTGATGCCCAGTTGGGCGGCCTCGGTGCCGCCCCCCACCTCGCTAATCGTCAAGCTGCCGCCGCCCGCGGCATCGAGCGACACGTTCAGCCCGGTATTGGTCACCTGCGCCGTGACCGTGCGGCCGGCGGGCGGATGCGCCTCGATCAGCTTCGCCACGTCGCCGATGGTCGAGGCGGAGCTCAGATCGATCACGCTGATGTGCGAGCCGTCCGAGATCTGAATGCTGCCGGGCGTGATGCCCTGGCCGCCGTTGAGGTCGGCCAGCGGCGTGTTGACGTTCAGCACCGGGTTGAGATCGGCGGTGCCCAGCATCGATTGCGAAAAGCCGCCAAACGCGCTGTCGCCGGTGACGTTGGTGGTGAACAGGTCGGCGGTGTTGCCGTAGCTGGAAATGTTTTTCTGATCGCCCAGATAGCTGATGCCGGTGCTGGTCTGCACGAACGGCTGCGTGGTGAGCTGCGAACCGGCGAAGAGATAGCGTCCGCTGAACTTGGTGTTGGCAATGCTCAAGAGCTGGCTGATGACGTCTTGCAACTGCGTGGCCGCGGCTTGCCGCTGCGAGTCGGTGGCGGTGCTGCCGGTGGCGCCCACGGCCAGGCCGTGGGCCGTGTTGATCAGCGAATCGACTTGCCCCAAGGCGCTGTCGCTGGCGCTGAGATACGACGAGTTGACTTGCAGGTTCGATTGGTACTGCTGGTTCTGGTCGAGCAGGCTTTGCAGGCTCACGGCCAACAAGGCCGCCGCCGGATCGTCGCTGGGCTGGTTCAACCGACTGCCGGTGCTCAGCTCGTTTTGCAGCTTGAACAAGGCAACCTGGTCGTCTTGCACCTGCTGAACCAATCGCTGGCGGACGAACGAGTCGCTGACGCGGGTCGAGGGTACGGGTATGATGCTCATAGCTTCATCAGCGTATCCAACAGGTCGTTGATCGTGGCGATCACTTTGGCCGACGCCTGATAGCAGCGTTGCAGCGTGATCATGTTGGTCGCTTCTTCGTCGATGCTCACGCCGCTGACGGCCAGTTGTTGGCCGCTGAGCGTTTGCTGAAAGGTGTTGTATCCGTCGGCGATCGACTGGGCGACGGCCGAGCCCTGGGTGACGTCGCCCACGATCTGGTCGTTGATTTGCCCGATGGTCGAGCCGCCGGCCGACGCCAGCGGCTGATTGAGAAAGTTCGAGAGGGTGACGGCGTTGTCGGTGCCGGCGCCGATGCCCGTGCTGCTGGCGGCGAACTTGCTGGGGTCGCTCATCAGCGCCTGGTTGACCCCCATGTCTTGGGCGGTCGATCCGGTGAAGAAGGTGTTCAGGCCCAGGGCGGCCAGCGTGCCGCTGGTGTCGTTGGCAAACGAGAACTGCAAGTCGGGCGAGGTGGTGTTGATCGTCACGTTGCCGCTGGCCGAGATGCTGGCCGACAACCCGTTGATCGAGTTCAACTGCGACACCAGCGACGTGAGCGAAGTCTCATTTTTGTCGAGTCCGTTCAGATCGACCGTCACGTTGGTGGTGGTGGTCAGGCCGGTTTGCTTGTTGAGCAACTGCACCTGGAACGAGCCGTTGACGGGCGTGAACTTCAGCCCCGCGGCGTCGAGCGGCGCCGTGGTCGAAGTGACCGGGTAGGTGCTGGTGGCGGTGGTATATCCGTTCAGGCCCTGGCCAGACGAGAAGACTTTGTTGAATTCGTTGATCAGCGTTCCGGTAAAGCTATCTAGTTGATCTTCATAGCCGCCCAGAATGGTATCGCGCGATTTGATCAGCCCGGCAAGCTGGCCGGTTTGCGTGTCGAGCGGCGCGTTGGTCGAAACAATGTTGATGCCGGCGATCGACAGTCCGCGGTCGGTTTGATACACCGTCTCGACTTGTTGCGAGGTGCCCTCGAACACCAGGTAGTCGCCGCCCACGTAGACGTTGTCGGCGCCGCTGGGCTGCTCTTGGACCGTGATGCCAATCAGGTTCGACAACTGGGTGAGCGCCTGGTTGCGCTGGTCCCGCAGGCCGACGGCCTGGCTGTGGCTGGGGTCGCCGCCCTCGGTGGTGGTAATCTGCGTGTTGAGTTGGGCGATCTGCGTAGTCAGCGAGTTGATCTGCGACGTCATGCTGACCACCTGGTTGTTGATGTCGCTGCGCTCCTGGCTGACTCGGGTATAGAGATTGTTGACGGCGCCGGTCAGGGCCTGGCCTTTGAGCACCGCCAGGCTGCGGGCCGACACGCTTTCGGGCTGATTGAGAATGTTGGCGATGCTCGAAAAGAAGTCGTTCATCGAGCCGTCGAGGCTGGTTTTTTGCAGCGCGCCGACGATGCCTTCGAGATCGGAATACGTTTGTTGCTGGGCTTTGCCGTTGGCCACGTCGCTGTTGGCCCCGCGCAGCCGCTCGTTCAGAAAGTTGTCGACCTTCTGCACGACGCCTTGCACCTGCACGCCCATTCCGAGCGTGATCTGGCCAAGCTGCTGGGTGGGTGCGGGCGTGAGCAACACCTCCTCGCGGCTATAGCCGGGGGTGTTGGCGTTGGCAATATTTTGCCCGACCACCTGCAGGCCGATCTGCTGGGCCTGCAGCGAGTTGCTGGCGAGTTGAAGTGTGCCGAAGAGCGACATGGTGGGCTTATGGCAGTTGGCTTGGCACTGGCCCTAATCAGTTTTGACGTTCGGCATCGACCTGTGGACCAGCCGCCCCCGGCTGGTTCCGCGACGCCGAACTTCGTCGGCGACGCACAGCCGAGGGCGGCTGTGCCACAGCGCGGTAGGGTGGGCCGAGCGCAGCGAGTCCCACCTTCTGGCTGTGACTCGACATGGCTGTCTCCTTCTCGATTGCCGCGTGTTTTCAGCCTGCTTCCCTGAGTTTCCAATGCCCCGTGCTAGCCCCTTTTCCTCATGCTGCCTGGTCTACCAACGAACCGCTCGAATGGCAGTCGTCGGTCTTTCCATATGTCGGCCGGCGCCGCCCGCCGGTGGCAATAATCTCAATCAACTGTGACAAGTGAAGCAGGCTGCGTTGAATAAGTACCCAGTTCGCCAGGCTGTGATGTCCCAGCAGGCGGAACCGCCGACTGGCCTCGTCGACCTGTGCCAGAAGTTGCTTGCGCGCGGTGCCCGGCATGGCCTTGGCCAGCGCGCGAATGCTCTCACCGGGCAACTGCTGCTCGGCGGCCTGGGCCAACAAGCGCGCCCGCAGGTCCTGGCAGCCTTGCAGCCGCCGCACCACGGCCTCCTCGCGCACGGTCAGGGCCTGCAAGCCCGCGGTGTCGCTGGCGACCAGCAGTCGCCGCTTCTCCTCGAGCAATCCGAGCAGCTCGCTTTGCGTACCCGACAGCTCGTTGAGCAACGCGCTGATTTCCGCTTCCCAAAGTTGTGTATCCATGCTTACCAGGGTTAGCTTCGTTGGAGTGTGAATAACTTGAACATGGGGTCGGCAAAGTCGCCGGCGCTGGCCTCGGCCAGGCGCTGGCCGAGCATCTGATCGAGCTGCCCCTGAAACACTTCTTCGCCGCGCCCGCCATGAAAATACGCCGGCTTGCCGACCGTCTTGCGCATGGCGCTGAGCATCTGCCCGTAGAACGTTTCGCCCACGAACTGCTGAAACGCCTCGCGCAGCTCGGGGTTCTCGGCGGCCCGATTGACCACCGGCTGCCGCGGCTGCTGTGCCAACGGAAGGGACGTGATTGCGGAAGCTGAAGACATGCGATTTTGGATTTTAGATTCTGGATTTTCGATTTACGCAAGCGGCAACCGCCACGTTCGCTTTCCACTCACCACTCACCACTCATCACTCGACAATCAACTGCCCATGCAATTTCCCATTGCGTTCAATATCTTTGATGATCTGAATAATGTCGGTGGTGGGCACCTTGACCGCGTTGAGCGCGGCGACCAAGGCTTTCAGCTTGGCGCCTTGGACTTCGCCGGGATCGACGCCCACAAACCGCTCGGCGGGCAGGTTGTCGCCGGTCTCGACGACGATGTTTTTGTGGCTCACGACCACCGAGCCGATTTCGACATCGGCCCCGATCACCACGCTGCCGGCCCGCTCGTTGACGACGACGCGAGCGGTGGTTTGCGGTTCGGCCAGCGTCATGCCAAGCACTTCAGACACGAAGCCGACCGGTTGATCGCGATAGGCGGGGGGAATGGCCACCTCGACAAATTGCTGATTGACGGCTTTGGCGATGATGCCCGAGTGATCGGCATCGAACCCCATCAAGCGGCCCGGTGCGCGGCGCAAGGCGCCGGTGTGGCTGGTGTCGTACCAGTTGCTGTTGATCAGTTCGGCGATTTCCTGGGCCACTTCAAAATCGGCGTGGTGCTCGTTGATCACCAGCGTGATCTTGTTGTTTTTGGTGAAGACGTTCAGAAAATCCTCTTCCAGCCGGCAACCTTTGGTGACTTTGGCGGTGGTCGGGTATTTAGGGTCATCGACGTGCAACGATCCCTCGGCAAAGGCGTAAATGCGCATGCCCTCGGCCTGAGGTCCCATGAGGGCCGTCATGAACAGCCGGCCTCCCTCCAGGGTTTTTGCCGCCCCAATCGAGCTGACGTAACAATCGATCTCGTCGCCTTGCCGTGCGCCGGCGGCAGGCACCGTGGCGGTGACGCTCACCAGAGCCACGTTGCGCGCCTCTTTCAGTTCGGCCGCGCCGCCCTTGCCGATTTCGCTGCCCATGAGCTGCATAGCGGTCGCCAGGCTGCGAATGGCGGGCAGAAAACCGCCGCCGTCGCCCGAGCCCCGCAACCCAACCACCAGCCCCAGTCCGTGCAGCGTATTTGCTTCTTGCCCCTTCACGCGGCAGATGTTTTTCAGCCGAATTTGGGCGTGCGCCGAATCAGCGGCGGCGGTGACGATCAGTGCCGCGATGGCGATCGCCACGAGCCGTCGGAAATTAGGTGGTGTCATCAATCGAAAATCCAAAATTGAGAATCCAAAATCTAGAACGGTTTGGTGCGATCGAGGAACAACCACAACCAACCACGCCGCCAACTGTCGCGGATATGGCCGCCTTTGAAGTTCTTGATGCTCAACTCGGCCACATCCTCGCTCAGCACCGTGTTGTTGGGCAGCACATCTTGCCGGCGCACGATGCCCGACAACGACGATTGCCACAGTTCGTTGTTCTGTTTGACTTCGCTGTGGGCTTCGAGCACCAGGTTGCCGTTGGGTTTGACATCAACCACGGTGGCGGCGATGCGAAATTGCAAACCATCGGACGCCCGCAAATTGGCCTGCACCTGGTTTTGCAGGTTATAGAGGGCCTGGATTTCGGGGCTGCCCAGTCGCTGGGTCGCTGGGCTGAGACCAAAGTTGTGTAGCTGGAGCCATTTTTGCAAGTTGGCGTCGACGTTGGTTCGCTGCCGCCGCATCAACATGGCCTGTTCGATGAGCTGCGATTTTTCGTCGACGATCACGGTAAGAAGATCGTTGAGTTGAATTTCTGGTGGGGCTTCGGCCTTGACGTACATCCACGAGCTGTCGGCTAAGGTCAGGGGCCGCCGCATGCCGGGAGTGCCGTGCAGGCTTGAGCTTTGTGCGTTTGCTTCGCTTTGGGCCAGCGCCAGGCCGGCGACCGTGGCCAGAGCGGCGCGTTTGACTACTTTCATCGTCGGACTCCATGTTCACCTGGGATACTGGTCGAGGATTCGGTTGGCTCCGGCAGCCGCGCCGAGCGGTTGGCGGTCGAAGAGGCGCCGCGTCGCCGGGCCGCGATCGCTCCCGGATTGGCTCCGCTGCCTTGGGTTCGTTCGATCAACTGGGCGAGGCGGCTGGTCTCCTCTCTTTCCGACAAGGTTGGCTTGGCCGGCCGTTCGACCACCGTTTCGGCTTCGGAAGCCTGGGCGAAGACCTCGACCTCGCGGATGCCGCTGACGCGAGCGCGGAACTTGTCGGGCGTCATCATCGACTGAACCACAATCAGATCGCCGCGGCTGCCGTCCTCGGTTGCGCGTCCATCGGTTCGGACTCGAATGCCCGCGCTGCGGGCGTAGACGGTCACCGCGTCGCCTCGGCGGACAATCAGCGGCGAGCGCAGGTCGTCTTCGTCCAGGGCCTGGCCGGCGACGATCGCCCGCTTGGTCTCTTTGCCGATGACTTCTTCCAAACGGTAGAAGGGCGAGTCGATGCGGCCGGGCTTGAGCTGCGCCAGCTTGACATCGGTGTCTTGCACCATCTCGCCCGGCACCAAGGCCCGCGTGGCCATGACCACCAGCGGGGCCGGGCTGACTTTGGCCAGCACGACGGCCGATTGTTCGCCCGCGTCGCTCGGCAGCGTGACGATAAACTCCTGGCGGCCCGCCCAAGGGGCTTCGCCGCCCGTGGCCACCAACTCGTTCTTCGCAGCCGACAGCGTGCGCACCTGGTCGTCGTTGAGCTTCAGTTCAACCAACCAGCCGCCATCGTTTTCGGGCACTTGCGTCCGCAGATAGGCCGCGATGGCGGCCTGAGCGCGCTCGGTCGTGCGCTGCGCGATGGCGGGCGAGATGGGCAGCCGGCTTTCGATTTTGCCGCCGGTGCGAATTTCCACCTGGCTGGCGCCCGAGAGCCGATGCTTCGCCAGATTCAGCCCACGCAGGGCCAGCAGGTCTTGGATTTCGCGGGCCCGAATGAACGATTTGCTGCCGGCGGCGGGCGCGGCGCACAACTCGATCTCGGCCAGCCGCGCCGACTCGGTGGCGTCGGCCGCGTGAATCTCTGCCACGTCGCCCAGCCGCACCAGACCGCTGGCGCATTGGCATTCGCCGCGCAAGTGGATTTCGGCGGCGTTGCAAACCAGGGCGCCGCAAAGCCAGACGACCACGCAATACGGCGAAACGAAAGTGCGTGCATCCCTTCGGACCGCGACATGGCGAATGGTGGAATGGTCTCTCATGTTGTTTCCTGGCATCATCTCTGTGGGGAACGCCGTCCGTGGCGTTCCGTGAACCGCGATTTTGGCCCCGCATCGCCCCTCGCGGAACGCCACGGAGGGCGTTCCCCACAGACCTTGTCGAAGCAATGCGTCTTTCATGAGGCTTTAGAATCTCCGCAGGTTGTTCACCAATTGAAGCATTTGGTCGCCGGCCTGCACCGATTGCGAATTGAGCTCGAACGAGCGTTGCGTGGTGATCAGATCGATCAGTTCGTTCACCGGCTCGACGTTGGAGCGCTCGAGGGCGTTTTGCTGCAAGGTTCCCAGGCCGTTCGTGCCCGGCTGCCCGAAAATGGCCGCGCCCGACGAGAGCGTCTCTTGATAGAGATTCTCGCCCATCTTGAGCAAGCCTTCAGGGTTCATGAACTTGGCGAGTTGCAATTGCCCGATTTGCGAGAATTGCGTCTGGCCGAATTGCTGGATCGAAACGTTTCCCTCGGCGCTGACCACGATGCCTTGCGTGTCGATCGGCAGCGAGATTTGCGGCTGTACCAGGCGGCCCGTTTGTGCCGAGCCGACCACCAACAGGCCGTTGGAGTTGATGCCGAAATTGCCGGCCCGCGTGTACAGAAAGTTGTTCGTCGTCGGGTCGATGACCTGAAAAAAACCTTGTCCGTCGATCGCCATGTCGAGCGGATTGTTGGTGATCTCAAACGCGCCCTGGTCGAAAATGGTTTGGGTGCCTTGCACACGGGTGCCAAGGCCCAGCGCAACGCCGGTCGGCGCGTAGTTATTGAAAGCGTCCTGGGCGCCGGGCAGCTTGATCTGCCGGTAGAACATGTCCTCGGTGTTGGCACGAGCGCGCTTGAAGCCGATGCTGTTGACGTTCGCCAGGTTGTTGGCGGTGACGTCGAGCCGCATTTCCATCGCCCGCATGCCCGTGGCGCCGGTCCAGAGTGCTTGAATGCTCATGGGAAGAGGTCAGGGGGGAAGGAAAGTGAAGAGGGAAGAGGGGAAAGTGAAGAGTGATAAGTAATAAACTAGGTCTTCAGTACGCGGCTCACGAGTTCGCCGAGAATTTGGTCTTGGTTGCGAATCATGTTGACGTTGGCCTCGAAAGCCCGCGAGGTTTCGATCATGTCGGTCATTTCGAGCACCGGCTGCACGCCCGACTGCTCGAGCACGCCGGTGGCCACGCGTCGCTGCGTGGCATCGAGCGGCTTGACGGGAGCGAGCGAGGCGAACAAGTTGTCGCCGGTCTTGACCAGATCGCCGAGCGAATTGGGCCGGGCGAGAGCCAGATAGACCAGGTCGCCGCCTTGAGCGATGCCGCCGTCGGGAGTCATGTGCCAAGGGCCGAGTTCGGGATTGACGATCACCGGCGCGCCAGTGACCGACAGCACCGCGTCGCCATCTTGCGTGACCAGCCCGCCCGTGGAGTTGAAGACGAAATTGCCTGACCGCGTCAAGAATTCTTGGCCGTTGCGACGGACCATAAAGAAGCCTTCGCCGTCGATGGCCAGGTCGGTGGGCACGCCGGTTTGCTTGAGCGGGCCGGTCGAAAAATCGGTGATGGTGGCCAGGGTCTCGACACCGCCGCCGATGTCGTTGAGCGTGCCGGCGCCGGGCGGCGATTGGCCTTGCTGGATCTCTTCGGCGAACCGCGCCTGGAACAAGGCCAGCTCGCGCTTAAATCCGGGCGTGGCGGCGTTCGCCAGATTGTTGGCGATCACCTCCATGCGCGTGCTTTGCGCCTGAGCGCCTTCCGCCGAGATATACAACCCGTAGGGCATCGTGCCTGCGCTTGGTCTTACTTCGCCCCCCGGCGTGTGACGTCGGTGTCAAGCAAGCCACGTGCCAAGCTGTCCAACGACGTTGAAGGCGATGGCGGAATGCGATGCAACCGCGTAATCTCTCAACGACTTACGCCAGACGCCGCCGCCCTGAGAGGAGACTGTCGATTTTGCCTATCGCCGATGCCGTCCGGCGGGAGTTGCCGTGCGACGCGCGAAATCCGCCGATTGCGCATCGTAGTAGGCACACTCCCTACGCGTCTCCGTCATCGCCGCTTTCGACGATCAAACGCCATCAGGAAAAGACATGAACGCACAACGATTTTCGCTTGAAGAGCCGGTGTTCGCGCTGTCGCACGGCGAAGACGGCGAGGGCGCCTGCCCGGCGGGACGGCGCTGGCGCGATGGGCCGTTCGAGACGGAAACTCGCCGCTTTTTCGGCGCGGTCCGGCAAGAGCTGTTCACCCGCCGCGCGGAACACCCGATCGTCGAGTTGCCCCAGTTGCACGCGGCCATCGCTTCGTGCTTCGCCGACTGGCGGCTGCTGGCCGAAGGTGGCTCGCCCGAAGCCTCGCCCGGCAGGTTCTGGGCGCCGGCAAGCACGCGGTTGACCGTCGCGCCGGGCCAGGAGGCTGATTTCGCCCTCGAAACGACCCGTTTTTATCATCTGCCCAACGGCAGTCGCCGGGTGTTGGCCATCGAGGAGTGGGGCGAAAATACCTTCCGGCTTTGGTTGACTGCGCCACGCTCGCAGCAAGACGACGTGGCCGACGAGTTGAAAGCCCTCGCCGAACGTATGAAGCGTCCGCATTACCTGCAAGGCCAGGTGCTCTCGGCGCAGGGCTGTATCTTGCAAGATTTTCAAGCGTGCGGTTGGGACGATGTGGCCCTCGACCCGGTAGTGCGGGCAGCCATCGAATTGAACACGTCAGAGGTCATCCGCCGCCGCGAGGCGTTCCGCCGCAACGGCGTGCCGATGAAGCGGGGCGTCGTGCTCTACGGCCCGCCCGGCACCGGCAAGACGCTGGTCGCCAAGGTGCTGGCCGGCCTCGATTTGGCGACGTTTATTTACGCGACCGCGGCCGACATGGAAGCCCCCTGCCGCGTGCGGGCGACCTTCGACCTTGCCCGCCGGCTCGAACCGACGATTCTCTTCTTTGAAGATATCGATCTGTTCGCCGACGAGCGATCGAGCTATTCCTCGAAAGCGGTGCTCGGCGAAATTCTGGCGCAGCTTGACGGACTGAAGAGCAACGACGGACTGATCTTCATGGCCACCACGAACGACCTGGAGGCGATCGACCCGGCGATTCGCGAGCGGCCCAGCCGCTTCGACGTGGTGCTTCACATCGGGCTGCCGTCGCTCGACGCGCGGCAAAAAATCCTCGCTCAAAATTTGCCCGCGGCGCCCGACGTTGATACGCTGCTCGAAGTGGTGGGCATGGCGACCGAAGGTCTTTCGGGCGCCCAGGTGCGCGAGGTCGCGTATCTGACGGTGCAACGCGCTCTGCTCCGCGACGCCTGCGACGATAATGACATCGTGCGCGTCGAGCGCGAGGACGTGCTTGAGGCGGTGGAACGGGTTGCAAGGCCCAAGGGCACGGGAATTGGGTTTGGTGAGTCCGTCGGCTCCGCCACCAACTTGACGTCAAAAGTTGCCAATGAGCGCCGGAAATAAGTTCACGTTGACGATGATGGTGTACACTGGCCCTTCGACACAACCAAAAGCGAAAGGGCCTGCGGCTTCTGTGGGGTCAGCGGGGCCGCGTAGATGCTTTCCTGCACGTACTGAAGTTCTCGTGAGGTATTGGGAGATTGAAGGAGGACCACGTTGCTCGATCTTAAATCGCACGATAACCTCTTAAATGAGCTCCGCGAACGAGACCCGGAATCGGTACTCGATGGTCCCGTCGTCACCGAACTCTACGCCTTGGCTCCGACCCGCATATTATGGATCCTCCGAGAGCCGAATGGTGTAGGGCCGTGGGATTTGCGAGAGTCACTTGCAGATTTCAGAAAGCTTTCCTCGTACTCGAAATGGCAGGCTACAAGTGGCTTGTTGGCTAGGGTATCACATGGTCTTGTGTCAGGGCTTCCGCGGTGGGGTGCTTGGGCGGACGAGGCGCAGAATTGCGTGCCCGCGCTCAGAAGCGTCGCAGTGATAAACATCAACAAACACGGCGGGAAAGAGCGTGTCGAGTGGAACAAACTGTTTGAAGCGAGCCGCAAGTTTGAGGACCTACTCGAAAGGCAGATTGAAATGCTCGATCCGCATGTGGTCATTTTCACCTGCGGTCCCAATCTGCTCCCGACAGCCGTTCGTAACCGACTTTGTGACTTCAGCGACAGCGGTTGCGCGGTTCAGCGCGAAGGCACCACAGTGTGGATACGCGCGTATCACCCAAACCAGAGGACAATTTCGCACGAGGAATACTACGAGCAGGTGCGCAAGGCGCTGATGTCGTGCGACCTTTTCCCAGGCTGCGAGGAGCGAGACGCACCATAGCGCAGTGCCTTGGTCGGTATAATTGGCCGCACATGCTGCGGCCCCGCTCAAAGCGGCTTCAACGGCTGGCGTGATCCGCGGGCAGCAAAACGAAATGGGAGAATAGGCGCGGTCTGACAGCACGGAAGTGCCGCTCATCGACGGTCAGGATTCGTTGGATGTGCATCCGTTCGGCCGCTGCGACGACTGATGCGTCCGCGATGCCGAGCGGTAGATCGCGATATTGAATCATCAGTTCGCGACAGCGAGCGATATCCTCGGCTGTGGGCACCACGAGCGTGAAGGCACCGCGCTCGATGCTGTCGATGAAATCAAGAGCGGCGTCGACACCTAAACGCCGCGTCAGCAAATAATCGATCTCTGCAAGTAGAACGGCCGGCAAGAACAACGGTCCCGGTTCGTTCTCGAAGATCTCCTTGACGGCCGCATGTTGAAGATCATCGGCGTCATGGACCGCGTAGATGCCGCCGGTGTCGCAGATTAGGGCCACTCGCCGTCCTCGACCGCTTCGCGAAGGATTTGTCGGGCGTTGACCGACGTATCACCGCGACCGCTATGGTATTTGCCCATGCCCGTGGGAAGCGGTCGCTGGCCAAGGCTGGCGTACGCGGCCAGCGCGTCGCGAATGACCGCGCCGGTCGAGCGGTTCTCGTCGGCCGCCAGTTGCTGTACCACCGCTGCCGTTTCTTCGTCAAGCTCAACGCTCAGTGACATGTCAAAGCTCCTTGAACCGCGCCGCCCATTCTAGTATCGCACGCCTGGCGGTAAGGCTCAAGGTCGTACGCGAACCAGCCAACAGCGGCAGTGCCATCGGCAAGTCTTGGGTAGAATTAGAAACGGTTCGACAGCCAATGCGCCAGGAGTCAACACATGAGCGAGAGGGTAACCGTCGGCTTATCCGCGGAATTGGCGGCGAAAGCACGCGCTGTGGCGGCGGCCACGAAACGAAGCTTCGAAGAGGTCGTCGTGGAATGGGTCGGGCGCGGCGCGATGGAGCCAGCCCTTGAACACGCTTCCGATGATGAATTGTTGGCGCTGTGCGATGCCTCGCTCCCATTGGAAGTCCAACAGGAGCCTAGCGACCTACTGACTCGTAACCGTGAATCGCAGCTCGGCACTACGCAGCGCCACCGGCTCGACGAACTGATGGCAAGTTATCGGCATGGCCTGGTGCAAAAAGCTAGAGCCTGGCAAGTTGCGGTCGCTCGTGGGATTAATCCGCCGCTGAGCGATCCTGTGGCCTGAGCGGGATCGCTGCGCCCGATGTCGCTAGGCCGCGACCGGATAGCCGCGCAGGGGGCCTCTGCCACCACTTAGGCTGCGCAGAACATGCGATCATCGTGGCTCCAGTTTGGTGTCGGACTTGGCTGGGCAAGATGCCACCGGCTTGCCCGGTGGAGTTTCACGTTGGCCGTCTACGTCGACGACCGCGGCGCGTCGTCTTTCCCTTTTCCGGCGGCTGCTGGCCCGCC
>DASVHB010000484.1:0-5775 GCA_036379195.1 Pirellulales bacterium | reverse complement strand
ACACGACGCGCAGGGCGTTCGCATCGAGACGTCGCTAGACGAGTTCGCCGCCGATCGCGCCATCGTCACCTTGCCGCTGGGTGTGTTGAAAGCCGGCCAGGTCGAGTTTTCACCCGCGTTGCCGCCCAAGAAACTGGCGGCCATCGAGCGGCTGGGCATGGGGCTGATGAACAAAGTCGTGCTGCAATACGCCGAGCGGTTTTGGCCGGCGGAGGCCGAGGTGCTGGGGTTTGCTTCGCGGACGCCCGGCATGTTTCCGCAGTTTTTGAACTTGTTCGCGGCAACCGGCATGCCGCTGCTGGTGGCCGTGGTCGCCGGCGACTACGCCCGAGCGCTGGAGCCCTTGAGTGACGAGCAAGTGGTGGCCCGCGCTCAGTACGCTTTGCGAAGCATGTTCGCGTCGCGGACGGTGCCCGAGCCGACGGCGTTCCGCGTGACGCGCTGGGGCAGCGACCCGTGGACGCGGGGCTCGTACTCTTACGTGCCGGTGGCGGCCAGCGGCGAAGATTACGAGACGCTGGCCGAGCCGGTGGGCGAGCGACTCTTCTTCGCCGGCGAGGCGACTAACCGTGAGTTCCCCTCCACGGCCCACGGCGCTTACCTTTCCGGTTTGCGCGAAGCGGCCCGTATTGGCCGCTAGGTATGATAATCGGCATTGAGCCTCACGTATTCCGCGGTCAGGTCGGTGGTCCAGAAGCGCACGGCGGCTTCGCCGTCGCCGAACTGAATGACGATCTTTGTTTCGTATTGCTCGCGAATCGATTGCGAGACCGCCGCGGCCTCGAACGTCGCCGGCGCACCGGCGCGATAGAGCGTGAAACCGTTCACCTCCAAGCTGACGCGGGCCGCATCGAACGGCACGCCCGAGTATCCGGCGGCTGAGACGATGCGCCCCCAATTCGGGTCGGCGCCGGCGATGGCGGTTTTGACCAACGGGCTTTCGGCGATGGTCTTGGCAATGCGATGGGCCGCCTGGCGCGTGGCGCAGCCGCGCACCTCGATGACCACCAGGTGCGTGGCGCCTTCGCCATCGGCGGCAATGGCCCGGGCAAGCTCGCCGCAAACATCCGCCAACGCGTTTCGGAATACCTCGAGATCGGCGCCCGTCAGCGGCAGGCCGGCGGCGCCATTAGCCACCAGCAGCACCGTATCGTTGGTGCTCATGTGGCCATCGACGCTGATGCAATTGAAGCTGTCTTCAACGGCGGCGGACAACGCCTGCTGAGCGGCAGAGGGGGCAATCGCGGCATCGGTGATGATGAGTCCCAGCATGGTGGCCATGCGCGGGCCGATCATGGCGGCGCCCTTGGCCATGCCGGTCAATTGCACTTCTCCTTGCGAGAGCTTCAGCCGGCGCCCGACCAGCTTATGGCGCGTATCGGTGGTCATCATGCCCTGCGCCGCCGCGATCAGCGCCGCCTCGTCGGCAGCCAACTTTTGCGAGGCCGCGGTGATACCAGCAGAGATTTTCTCCATCGGCAAAAACTCGCCGATCACCCCGGTCGAGAGCACCAGCGCTTGCTCGGGTCGCGCGCCGCAGGCGGCGGCGGCCAGCTCGGCCATGCGCGCGGCGTCGCGATCGCCTCGCTCGCCGGTGCAGGCGTTGGCATTGCCCGAGTTGATGACGACCGCGCGGATTTGCTCGCACGGCGTGCGCGCGCGGTCGAGCTTGACGGGTGCGGCGAACACCAGGTTTTGCGTATAGACGCCGGCGGCCGTCGCCGGTCGATCGGAAACGACGAGCGTCAGATCGAGTTTTTGCGGGTTGCGTTTGATGCCCGCATGGACGGCGGCGAGGCGGAAGCCTTGGGGGGCTGAAACAGACATTTTTGGGTTGTACAGCGCGGATTTAAGCGGATTTAAGTTGTGGGTTGAGGGAATGTGGCCGGGGCAGAGTGTAACGATGCCCCGGTTTTTAACTAGCCGGCCTTCGCTTTGGCTCTGCTGCCAGGCCATTGAGATGCTGTAGCGATTGTAATCAAGGCGGCGAGTTTGCGGGAGCGTCGCGATCGGCATCGCCGCCATGACGCGGACGGCTTGCCAAAGCGTGTACCGTGCGGATGGACGAGGCAGAGCCTCGCGAATCCCCGAAGCTTAACCAGCCGGGGCATCGCCAAGGCTCTGCCCCAGCCACCTTGGGTTTCAGCGATTGTTTCTTAGCCATGACAGTCGATAGGAAAAGAAGGTTCGATACTTGGCAAACCGTACGGAAACGGTTGGCGTGACGCGACGGATGCTTCATTGCGCGTGGTGGATGGCGCTGCTGGCCGGTTGCCGGATGCCGGTGCGCGCGGTCACCGAAAGCCGCGTGACCAGCGTCACGCCGCCGATGGTCGATAGCGGGCCGCTGGTCGAAATGCCCGTCATGGCCGGCGATCCCAGTCGCGGCGAGAAGGTGGCTCTGATCGACGTCGATGGATTGCTTTTGAACGTCGATATGACGGGCCTCTACTCGCTGGGCGAGAACCCGGTGGCGGTGTTCCGCGAGAAGCTCGACTACCTCGCCGCGCATCGCTGCTACCGCGCGGTGGTGTTGCGCATCAACAGCCCCGGCGGTGGAACGACCGCCTCCGACATCATGCGGCGCGATCTGGCGGCCTTCAAGGCCCGCACCGGCTTGCCGGTGATCGCCTGCCTGCTCGACGTGGGTGCCGGCGGGGCCTATTACCTGGCCACGGCGGCCGACCAGATCATCGCGCATCCGACCACGGTCACCGGCGGCGTCGGCGTGATCTTGAACCTGTATAACCTGCAGGACGCGATGGCCCAGTTCAACGTCATCGGCGTGCCAGTGAAGTCGGGCGAGCACGTCGATATGGGCAGCCCCATCCGCCCGCAAGGCGAGGCCGATCGGCAGATGCTGCAAGCGATGGCCGACGAATTCCATCAGCGTTTCCAGCAAACGGTGCAGGCCGCCCGCCCCGCCCACCCGCCGGCGAACGTCGCGGATTTCGACGGGCGAGTATTTACCGCGCGACAAGCGATGGCGCGAGGCCTGATCGACTCGATCGGCTATCTCGACGACGCGGTGGCCAGCGCGCGGCAGGCCGCCGGCCAACCTGGAGCGCGGGTCGTGTTGTTGCATCGGCGGACCGATCGCGCCCGTTCGCCGTACGCCATTTCGCCGAACGTGCCGTTGCAAGGCGGAATGATTCCGTTGAGCATTCCGGGACTCGAACGCAGTCGCTTGCCGACATTCCTCTATCTGTGGCAGCCCGACCCCACGTTGGAACGCTGGGGTGGAAAGTAGCTTGCCCGCTCATCGCTTAATGGACTACCGGGCCATCGCCTCGGTCTCCGCCCACAGCGCGTCGCAGACGTTATCGACCGCTTGCAGTTCGAGCTCGGGAAACATGGGCAAACTCAGGCAACGTTCGGCCAACCGCTCGGCGTGAGGAAAATTGCCGCGAAGATAATCCAGGTGCGCCAAGGCCGGCTGCAAATGGACGGGCACCGGATAATGCAGCCCAGCGCCGATGCCCGCCGCACTGAGTCGCTGCAAGAGCCGATCGCGCTGGCACGACTCGATCACCAGCAAATGCTCGACCGTTTCACTGTCTGCGAAAACCCGCGGCGTTTCCAGCGCATCGATGCCCGTCAATCGCTCTCGATAGCGGTTGGCGAGCCGCCGCCGCGCGGCGTTCCAACGATCGAGATACGGCAGCTTGACGTTCAATACGGCGCCTTGCAAAGCGTCCATCCGATAGTTGTAGCCTTCGGTTTCATGCCGCCAGCGCTGATGCTGCCCATGATCGCGCAAAGCCCGCGCACGGTCGGCCAGCCGCGGATCGTTGGTCACCAGCGCGCCGCCTTCGCCGCACGCCCCCAGATTTTTGGTCGGATAGAAACTAAAGCAGCCGATGGCGCCCAGGCCGCCGACGCGGCGGCCGCCGTACCTCGCGCCGTGCGCTTGGGCCGCGTCTTCGATCACCGCCAGCCCGTGCCGAGCCGCGATCTCAAGAATGGCGTCCATTTCGGCGGGCTGGCCATACAGATGCACCGGCAGCACGGCCCGCGTGCGCGGCGTAATGGCCCGCTCGATCAGCTCGGGGTCGATCGTTCGCCGCCGCGGGTCGATATCGACCAGCACCGAGCGAGCGCCTACATACTCGATGGCCCATAGCGTGGCGATAAACGTCATCGGCGTCGTGATCACTTCGTCGCCATCGCCGATATCCAGACACCGCAGTGCCAGGTGCAGCGCGCTGGTGCCGCTGTTGCAGGCCACGCAATGGGCAGTCTGGCAATACTCGGCAAAGGCCGCCTCGAAGCGCTCGACGTGCGGGCCAAGAATGAACCGTCCGCCGCTGCAGATCTCGTGAAACAGCGGCATCAGCTCGGGCGCCAGCCGCTGATGTTGCAGTTGCGAATCGAACAGCGGAATCATCATCGCACGCCGTGCCTGGCCAGGAATTCGCGCTGATAGGTCACCCAGCCGCCGAGCCTGCGGCGATATTCGGCGGCCCGCCGCGGTTCGGCGGTTGCCAGGTCTTGCTCTTCGGCCGGGTCGATTTCCACATCGAACAGCTCTTCGCGCGATGTATCGACGTAATAGTGATATTTGTAACGCCCATCGCGCAGGCCCAGCACAATCTCGTTGCCGACCGAGAGAAAGTACGCCCGCTGGTTGTCGCGCGGGCGGAGCAAGCTTGCGCCTTGCCATTCGGGCGGGGCGGCAATGCCCAGCAGGTCGAGCAGCGTGGGAGCGATGTCGATATGCCTTCCCACCGCGGCGCTGCGGCGCGGCAGGTCGGCCAGGCTGCCGTGCAACAATACCAGCGGCACGTGGACTGTTTGTTCGTAGATGCCAAAGCTGTGCGTCCGCTGATTGTGCTGGCCGAAGCTTTCGCCGTGATCGGCGGTGACCGCCACCAACGTCGATTCGGCCAGTCCCCGCTTCCGCAGTTCGTCCATCAGCCAACTGATCTTCGCATCGGCCCCGCGGACCGAGTCGAGATACCGAGCGAACTCTTCATCGTCAACGCCGAAGTCGTGGTGTTCTTGCGGGGCGACGTAAGGATGGTGCGTTTCGTCGGTGTAGGCGAAGGCGAAAAAAGGCCGCTGCGGATCGGCGTCGATCCAATCGAGCACGTCTTGATACATGGTCTGATCGTTGATTCCCCAGGAGTTGATCTCCTCGCCGGGGTGCTGGGCCGCGTCGATCAACCGATCGACGCCGCGTTCTTTCAAAAAGCGGTCGCGTTTCTGCCAGCCCCAATAGCCCGAATGGGCATAGCAGGTGCGATAGCCGTGGCCCTTGAGCACCTGCGGCAGCGACGTGACATCGAAGGCCGGATAATCGCGCACGATCAGCAGCCAATCGGGCCGCGGATAGGCGCTGTTCGACAAGGCCACCAGGCTTTTGCAGCTCGACGCCGCCTGCGAATAGATGTTGTCGAACACCACGCCCTGCCGCGCGGCCAGTTCATTGAGCCGCGGCGTGGTGGCAAAGCGCGCGTGCGGATCTCCCACCCGAAAGTATTCGGCGCCGGTCGATTCGAGCACAATCAGAATGACATTCTTCGGTCGCTTGCCTTCCGGCAGCAGCGGAGCGGTTGGCGGCTGGGCGACGTTCGGCTGGCGAAAATCGCTGTCGTCGATTTCGTCGAACGAAAACGAATGCGTGAAGGGGCGGTCTTTGCCCATTTCTTCCAGGCAAGACGCGAGCAGCACCCAATGCGGGCTTTGGGCGATTCGGCGTTCCCAACGGTTCGCATCGGTCCACTCGGCCCGGATGTAACGCTGGCAGATCGATCCACCCACGGCGGCGAGCAC
>DASVHB010000483.1:0-3170 GCA_036379195.1 Pirellulales bacterium | reverse complement strand
TCGCCCCGATGCCGAGTTCGCCGATGACTAGCTACTTGGCGGCTTCGCAGATCAGCAACGAGTCGCGGCGGGTCTCCAGGCCGCGCAGACCTTCGTGACAGCTCTCGCCCCAGGCCACGTCGGCGATTTCAACGAAGCCCGCCTCGACCAGCCGGCGATGCAGCTCTTCTCGGTCGTACAGCCAGCGGTGGCCCCACGAGCGGAACGAAAGATTCAGCATCTCGGCGCGGGTCTCGACAAACTGAAACGCGGGCCACCGTAACCACTCCTGATCTCGCCAAGCGGGCGAGGCATATTTGGCCACCAGGTGCTCAAGCGACGGCATGGCAATGCGGACAACGCCCTGGGGAACCAATGCCCGCCGGCATTCACTTAGCAGCGCCACCGCGCGATCGACCGGCAGATGTTCGAGCAAATGTTCGGAATAAATCAGCTCGCAGGTCGCATCGCGCACCGGCAGCCCGTCTTTCAGGTCCCAGTGCAGATCGAGTGGTTTCAGCTTGCGATTAAGGTCGATATTCACCCAGCCCGCCAGATAGTTGGGACCGCAGCCGAGGTGCAGCCGCAGCGGCCGCTCGGTGGCGTCGAGCGTTTTGCTGGCCCGCCGGCGCCGCCGCGCCACAACCGGCCCTCGGCAGACGTGCTTCAGCCGAACGGCCGCGGCCAGCAGCGATTGTCGCAACGTGTCGGGCATGCGGAGCCGGCAGGGGTCAAATAATGTCGGCGAACGTGTCTTCGACACGGCGGAAATAAAGACAGCCGAACAGCAACGCAATAGGCAATACGACTGCCGGATACACTAGACGGCGCCACGGCAGCGGCAACCCGAGCACCGTGGCGCGAAAACAAGCGATCAATCCGTCGAGTGGGTTGATGGCCAACCAGTTCGCGCGTTGTGCGACCTGGGTCGATCGCGGCGATTCGCCCGAAGGAATTCGCTCGCCGCCTTGACCGTTGGCCATGTCGCTAGCCGCCGATCGTGCGCTGGAAGCGCCTGCCAGCGAATTGGTGTCGAGATAGATGCTCGGCGTAGCGAACAACCAAAGCTGCAACAGAAACGGCAAAGCGTAGCGGACGTCGCGATATGCCACGTTGAGAGCGGCCAAAGCCGCGCCGCAAGCAATCGCAGCCACCAGCAACAGCAGCATCACGGCCGGCGCCAGCAGCAGCGTCCAACGGACGGGTTGCTGGTAATAGATCATCAACAGCAGCAGCACCAAGCACGCCAGCACAAAATCGACCGTTGCCGCACCGATCGCCCCCAAAGGAATGGCCAGCCGGGGGAAATAAACTTTGCTCACCAGCCGCTCGGCGCTCACCACGCTCTGCGCGGCATTGCCGACGGCGGTCGCAAAAAAGCTCCAAGCCACCAGTCCTGCATAGACGAACAAAGGGTACGGCACCTCGCCCGACGGGACATGAGCCAGGCGGTCGAGCACCAGCGTGAACACCACCATCATCAGCGCCGGCTGAAGCATGGCCCAGGCCACGCCCAGCAGTGTTTGTTTATAGCGGACTTTGACATCGCGCCACGCAAGAAAGTAGAGCAGCTCGCGGTGTCGCCATAGTTCGCTTAGGCGCAGCGCCTGCCAACCCGATTCTGGCTCGATGACCGTCAGCGGCAAATCGTCGGGATCGTCGGGCGAAGGCGCACCGGCGGAGTGGCTGCAGTCAGGGTTCTGGGTTTGCACGACGTGCGACATGATACTCTAGTATCGCACACGCCGGCTACAGCGGCCATCGCCCGAACTCGCCGTTCGGTCCGCCGCCCTCACGCCGCCTTACTGGCCGGCGTTCCCATCGCCACCAGCGGCTCGTTATCGACCGTAATCACTCGGCCCACCACTTTCTCAGAGACGCTCGAGCCGGAGTGCAACTCTCGCGTTAGCCTGCTGCAGGCCTCCAGGGCGCTGGCCAATTCACGTAGATACGTCTCGGCGAAGGCTTCTTGCTGCTCGTGCGGCAGATTGGCGATGCCGGCCGACTTGCCATTCAACGCCGGACTGTGCGACATCAGGGCGTAGTGCAACGCCCCGGCGGTCATGAGCATATCGGCCACGTTCCAGCCTTCGGCTGAGGGGACGATGGGTCGCCCCTGCTCAATGGAATGGAGAATACCTTGGACTCGTTCGCGTTCAAAAACGATCGGAAACATGCATGCCCTCCTTGGGCGGTAAACTGCCATAGTCGTCATCGGCCGCCAGCGAGTTGCTCGGTGGAACTGCTCGGTGGCAAGCAAATGAATTCGTAGACATCGGAGGGGGGGCGAGTCAAGGGCGGCCAGCCGCCGAGCGTCACTAAGCCCGCCCAGGCCCGCCCATCCGGGCGTTCGCATGGGGTTTTGTGGCTTCCCTTTTCCGGGCAGGTTGTATAATTTGGAGAGGCTAGTTTGTCAGATTCCCTACCTAAAGCAGGAACGATTGCACTATGGCAGTGGCATTGAGCGAAAAGGCCGCCGGCGAAGTCAAGCGAATCATGGAAGAACAAAAATTCGAAGAGGGCATGGTGCTCCGCGTAGGCGTGGCCGGCGGCGGTTGCAGCGGTTTTCAATACAGTCTGGGCTTCGACAAGGGCTGGGACGAAAAAGCCGACAACAAATACGACTTTCACGGCGTGACCGTCGTGGTCGACAAGAAGAGTGCCCTGTACCTCGATGGCACCACGGTCGATTTTTACGAAGGTCTCGAGAAGCGCGGCTTCACGTTCGACAACCCCAACGCGGTGAAAAGCTGCGGCTGTGGCAGTTCGTTCTCGGCGTAGCAGCGTCTTATTGCTGATTGCCTTGGGCCATGCTTGGCCCGTTAGCTCCGGCGCCGCATGCCGGACGCGCGAACCATTGCACCCTTGCCGCGCGCTTGCGTGGCAAGGGTTTTTTTTGTGTTTGCGAGCGATCCGCTGGGTGTCACGACGCGATTCCGGATTGTTCACTAGCCCACACCAACCCGAAGCGCAAGCGAGAAGCGACAACGGATTTGCCTCGCTTACGCTTCGGGTTCGTGTGCCGCCACCGTGGCTCGGTGGATAGCCGGGAGTGATGAATCAATCGGGCGTGCGCCCGCGCTCAGCTTACGTATCGGAATTCTGAGATGAGCATTCAGCACGAGCCAACAACCACCGCGACACCGCCAGTAACGTCGCCACCGGCGCCACACAGCGCGCGTACCACTCGC
>DASVHB010000482.1:0-10393 GCA_036379195.1 Pirellulales bacterium | reverse complement strand
CCTACAAGAAGCGACCGACGAGTGCCTGAGCGAGTTGAAGTCGCGCATCAATGACTACCGGCCGAACGATTACATTCACGCCAAGAAATTCGCGCAGGGCCTCGTTTACGCGGCTCAGCAAATGTGAGCAAAGAGTATGGTAAGCTGCGGAATTGAGAGCCGAGGAAACCACCGATGACGCGACGACTCTTCCTAATTCTTTTGGTGGCGTCGATGTCCGCCCTTTCTAGCATCGCAGCCGTGGCGGCCGACGACGCGGCCTCGCTGGCCAAAGCTTTGGCGGGCGCCAGCGCCGACGAACGTGTGAAAGCCGCGGATGGGCTGGCCGACTTGGGCGGTAGCGCCAAGTCGGCAGTTCCCGCCCTGGTCAAGGCGCTCGGCGACAGCGACGCCGCCGTGCGCGGTCATGCGGCCTATGCGCTAGGCCAGATTGGCGACCAGGGGTCTGCGGTCGTCAACGGTCTCGTTGCGCTGGCCACCGACCGCGACGCGCTGGTGCGGCGGGCCGCGATCCGCGCGTTGCGAAGCCTGCGACTGCCGCACAACGTCGTGATTCCTAAGATGGTCAAAACGCTCAAGAGCGCAGCCCCGGCAGAGGCGGCCGCGATCCTGTCGACGCTGGCGGAGGCGGGCCGCGAGGCGGTCCCGTTCCTGGTCGAATGCCTCGACGATCAAGACGCCAGTTATTGGGCCTGCCTGGCGCTGGCCCAGATCGGGCCCGATGCAAAAGCCGCCGTTGCGAAGCTTGCCAGCCTCGAGCAGCGCGAAGAACCCGAAGTACGTTTGCAAGCGCTGGTGGCCTTGGGTGAGATCGGTCCCGATGCCAGGTCGGCGCTGCCGGTCGTTGTGAAAGCGCTCGAAACCGACAAAACCGTCGGCGTGCGTTACGCGGCCGCCTACGCGCTTGGGCAGATCGGGGGTAGCGACCAGCAAAGCCGCGCCGCGCTCCTCACGGCAATGGACGGTGACGACGCCTTTTTGCAGGTCGTCGCGGCTTGGGCGGTGGCCGGAGCGGCCCGCGGCGACAAGCCGCTTCAGGAAAAAGCCACAAAGCTGATTCTGGCGGGGCTGAAGTCCGACAATGTAGACCTCCGCAGAGCGGCCGCCCGCGCCTTCGCCGAGATCAATCCGCCTCCCGAGGTGGTCGCCCCGGTGCTCCTTAAGGCGATTCAAGATGACGATCCGTCGGTCATCGGCAATGCCGTCGACGCCTTGGCCTCGCTGGGGCCGAGAATTGTGCCGCGCGTGGTGAACAACGGGCTGAATAACAAAGAGCTACGGCTGTATGCCTTGCGCGTGCTCGCGAGAATCGGTCCCGACGCGAAAGAGGCGGCGCCCGCCCTAATTGAAGCATTGAAAGATGCCGAGGGCGAATACCGCCGCGAAGTGCAGTTTGTCTTGGGCCTGTTCGGCGCCGATTCGGCGGCGGCAGTACCGGAGCTGATGAAGTCGCTTGTTAGCGACGACGAGCACATCCGAAATAGTGCCATCTATGCCTTGGGCAAGATCGGCGCGGCCGCCAAGGCCGCTGAACATGACTTGCGCCAATTGCTTGCCGACGACGACGACTTTGTTCGTTTCGCGGCGACCTGGGCTTTGGTGCGAATCGACCCCAGCGACCCGATGTTGGTGGCCGCGGCCGCGCCCGTCCTGGTGAAAGGTCTTACGGACGAGCGACCGTTCGTCCGTGTAGAATCGGCCACCACGCTCGGCGAGCTCGGGTCGGCGGCGAAATCGGCCTTGCCAGCGTTGAAGCAGGCGACGGACGACTCTGATCCAGCGGTGAGCACCGCGGCGAAAGAGGCTATTGAACAAATCAACCGTGCCAACGAATGAGCGGGCAGCAGCCCTGGAAATTTCGGCGCTTGCTCCTGGCGCTGTTGGCGCTGCTGGCTATCCAGCCCGCCGCCGAAGGCCATGACCTGGCGCGCGTCGCGTACACGACGCTGTGGTCCTTGGTGCTGATCGCCACGATCATTGCGATCTATGAAATCCGTTGGCAACGGTACGTCGGCCTCTGCTTGGCGCTACCAGTCGTCGTGGGTTTGTGGGGCCGGTATTTGCTTTCCGCACCGGCAGGCAAGACCGTCGAGCTAGCTATCTTCGGCTTGGCAACGGTTTTTTTTGCTGTCGTCGCGGTCATGGTGATGCGCCGTCTGGTGACGCGCGAAGTAACGACCGACAATGTCGCCGGCGCGGTTTGTGCCTATCTCTTTCTTGGCCTCGGCACTGGGCTACTTTTCACGATCATTGAGACGCAACATCCGCATTCATTTGAGTCGTCAGGTCGTCTGGCGGCAGATCTGGCCGATCCAAGTCGCCGCGCGGCGACGCTGACCTACTTTAGCTTCGTGACGCTGGCGACAGTGGGCTACGGCGACATCGAGCCCGCAACGCCTCTGACTCGCATTTTGGCCGTGCTTGAAGCGGTGCTCGGCCAATTCTATCTGGCAGTTTTCGTTGCCGGACTGGTTGGCATCCGCGTGAGCCGCCACCGCGAGGGCGGCCCAAACAATGGTTGATCCACAAAACATTTGCGCCGAGATCTCGCGGGCGGTTTCCACGAGTTGTTTGAGCTTCATGGCAAATCGGCTTCGTCCGACTCGGGCTTTTGCAGGCGAACAAAGATTCGCTTTTCATGCCGGTCGGGACCGAAATGAACGAGCACCGGCGCTTCGTCGTTCGTCAGGTTGTAGAGGCCGGTCTCCACCACCAATTCGCTGTTGCCTTCGATCTTGATCGCCACGCGCTGCGTCGACTTGTCGACAGCACCTGTAACCGGCGCCACCTTATCGGCCATCAGGTCGTGATAGTTGCCGCGGACGACGCCGTCTTTATTCAACGCCAACTGCACGACTTTGTCGGTCTCGGTCTGCTCTTCGCCGACGACGACCGCAAAGATACCTAGCGGCAGCCATTCCAGATTTTCGGCCTCGTCGCCGGTGTCGGCGATGTCGTTGGCCTGATCGTAATACTCTTGGGCGCTGGCCACGGGTTCTCCGTCGCTGTAAACCATGCCATCCTCGCCGTAGGCCACGTTTTCGCCGTAGTCGTAATAGGCGGGCGAGCCGCCGTCGCAACCACAGTACGAGCCAGCCGTCGCCCAGGTGGCCGTCGCCCAGGCCGTTGTGGCGAGCGCCCACCTGCCCGGAAACCAAGCGCCCGGATAGCCACCCCACCAGCCGGCGCCGTACCAACCCCAATGATTGAAAGCGCCGTTCACGCCGCGCCAGACATTGCCGCCCACAAACTGGCCGTTGACGAAGGCCGCTCCGCGACCCGCCGATACGATGTTGCCACCCGGACCCACAACCGCCGTGGCCGAGCCGACGCGGCCCGTGCCGCCGGCGCCATAACCTCCGCGCATGTTGACCGCGGTGTAGCCCTGTCGGCCCTGTACGGCCGAGATGCTCCCACCTTGACGATAACCCGACGAGCTGGCTGCGCCGCGGCTTACCCTGGCGCCTTGGTTGCCACCCGTCCCACGATAACCTGCCACGGAGCCGCCCTTGATGGTCGAACCGGCCGCGCCGCTCACTCCGGCCGCCGCGCCCACTTTGCCGTAGGCGCCGCCGCCGGGAGTTTCAACTTTGATGCCGCCCACGGTGCCGCCGACCTGCGCACCCGAGCCGGTGGTCGTGCTGCCGCCTCTGCCGCCGATGGTGATGTCGGTACCTCGCGAGGTCGTAAAGGTGCGCGATTGACCGCCGCTGGGAAGTTGCGAAGGACGTTCGCTCGACGTTCCCGCTCTGGCCGAGCCCGACGATGGCAAGTTCAAGAAGTTGTTGACCTGGCCTTGCGTCGGTCGGTTGAAGGCGTTGGTCGAGCGATCGCCACGGTCGGAGCCGGCAGCAGCCGACCGATTTCGTTGGCCCTGCGCGCCTCCGCGACCTGCGACGTTCGCGGATGCCCGAGCGGTCGAACCAGCCGGGCGTGCGGCCGCGCGGGCCGCCGGAGATGGCGCCGCCGCGCGGCTCATCGAAGGAGTGCGATTCACGGCAGGCGACGGCACGGCGCGCGGCGCCGCACTCATGCGGGCCCCTCCGCCATATCCTCCGCCATATCCTCCGCCGTATCCGCCGCCACCGAAACCGCCGCCTCCATATCCTCCGCCGAAACCAGCTCCGCCCCCCCTGAACCCGCCGCCGCCACCAAACCCACCACCACCGCCGCGGCCGCCGCGCGCCCGCGCGTCGGTGGCACTGACGAGGACCGATAATGAGACAAAGCCGACGACGGTTGCCTTGCGAAACAAGTTCATGGCGGCCTCCAATGCAAAATGGACCCGAGAGTTATACTTTACGCAACCAGCAAGGAAACATTTGGACGAGCGCAGCTTGCCAAGGCGAGCGTGAGGCGTCAGCCTCCCGGTAATACACCAAAACTCCAAACGCCCACGCTTGGGGCGGACCTACCGGCACGCTGACGCGTGGCGCTCGCCTGTCTCATTGTTCGCCGCGTGAAATATGATCCTCGGTTGAACTCAGTGAATTGCGGACCTCCGCCGGCTTGCGAACGACCGTGACCGGCGCGACGTCGGGCAAGCGCTCCCCATCGACGTCCCGATCGATCGATTGCCAGGTAAACGTATCGTCGTCGATTTGCGTGTAGACGTTCGTCGACGAGGCGCTGCGCCCATCGGCTAAGACCTGGCGGAAGTAAACCGTCCAGGATTTGCCTTTTCGCATCCAGAGACCATCGCCGAAGCCACCGTCGGAATCGAACATCCACGAACGGACCGCGTTCTGCGCAGGATCCCAACCGATGACTTGAGTCCCTTCCAAATCGTCGAGGCCCTGGGCGGAAACGTTGAAGGAGTAGGACAGAAACCGCTTGTTTTTGGTCCAGACGACCGAGGTCTCGACCGTTGCCTCCTCGCTTTGATCGGCCCATTCGCCGATCAGCCAGGCAAGCTCGGCCAGGCGATCGCTCGCGGTCTCCTCCCGAGCCGGCAACTCGATCTCTCGAATGCTATCGATTTGCCATTGGCCGTCGCGCTTGACATGGACGGCCGTATAACCGGTGCGCGACGGCCCGTCGCCGCGCGTCGTCACTTCGGCGGTACCTTCCTCAACGGCCACTTCCGGAGTGACAAAGCGGACCGCATCGAGCGTTACCGTCAAAACTGCCTTCGGTTCATCAGCGAAGTTCGCCCGGAACTCGCGTTCGATCGCGTCGCGCCCGACCAGCCGCTCGCCGTCGGCGGGCCGCACGTAGACGCCGGATTCGGACCAGTGTCGCGCGAGCGCCTTGGCGTCTTTCGCATTAAAGGCTTCGACGTAGGCGGCGACCTCGGCCTCAATCTGCTCTGCGTCGTCGGCTTGCGTCGTGTCGTCGGCGATCGTGAGCGCCCCGGCGAAGAGGAAGACCGCTACGGAAAGAAGAACTCGGTGAATCATGGTCCAAGACTCCTTCTTAAAAGGGGCACGGTTCAGCAGTCCAGATGTCGGCGGCATATTCCGCGATGGTGCGATCGCTCGAAAACCGCCCCGACGAGGCCACGTTGGCGATGACGCGGCGCGCCCATTGGTTCGGATCGGAATAGAGCTCGCCGACTCGCTGCTGGGCCTGAGCGTACGACGTCAGATCGGCCAGGTGCATGTAATAGTCGCCTCGTTCGAGCAGGGTTTCGCACAGCGGAGCGAAAATGCCCGGCTCGTCGCGGCTGAAATGGTCGTTGAAAATCAGATCGAGCGCCTGGCGAGTCTCGGGTTCATTCTGGTAATGCCACCAGGGGTCATACCAGCCGCGGCTGCCGGCGACTTGTTCGGCGGTCAATCCGAACAAAAAGAAATGCTCTTCGCCGGCTTCTGCGGCCATTTCGATCGTTGCGCCGTCGCGCGTGCCCACGGTCAGAGCGCCGTTCATCATGAACTTCATGTTGCCGGTTCCGCTCGCCTCATAGCCGGCGGTCGAGATCTGCTCCGACACGTCGCTGGCGGGAATCAGTCGCTCGGCCAGCGACACGTTGTAATTCGGTATGAACACTACCTTGATGCGGTCGCGGACCGCCGGGTCGGCATCGATGACTTCCGCGAGATTGTTGATGAACTTGACGATCAACTTTGCCAGACGGTACGCGGGGGCGGCCTTGCCGGCAAAGAAAAAGGTGCGAGGCGCCGTCGTCAACGCGGGATCGTTCCGCAGACGGTCGTACAGGACGATAATGTGCAGCGCGTTGAGCAGTTGCCGCTTGTATTCGTGGATGCGCTTGATCTGACTGTCGAAGATCGTGGCCGGATCGACGACGTGACCCGTGGCGGCCTTGAGCCACGCGGCGAATCGCTGTTTCGCGGCTTGCTTGGTAACGAGCAAGCGGTCGCGAAAGCCCGCGTCGTCGGCCAGCGGCCGTAGCTTGCACAACTGCGAGAGATCGGTGATCCAGCCGTCGCCGATCGCGTCGGTGATTAATCGCGCTAGCTCGGGATTCGCCAGTAGCAGCCAGCGGCGCGGGGTCACGCCGTTGGTCTTGTTGTTGAATCGCTCGGGAAACCTTTCCGCGAAATCGGCAACGACGCGCGTGCGCAGCAGTTCGGAGTGGATCTGGGCGACGCCGTTGGTGCTGTGGCTACCCACGATGGCGAGATTCGCCATCCGCACCTGGTGCGCGGGCGCTTCTTCGGTCAGGCTCATCCGTTGCACGCGGTCTGCATCGCCCGGATATCGCTGGCGGATGTCGTCGAGAAAGCGGCGGTTGATTTCGTAGGTGATGTCCAGCAGCCGCGGGCAGACCAGTTCAAACAAACGAACAGGCCACTTTTCGAGTGCTTCGGGCAGTAAGGTGTGGTTGGTGTAGGCGAGCGTCCGAACTGTGATATCCCAGGCGTCGTCCCAGCCCAGCCCGCCGTCATCGAGCAAGATGCGCATCAACTCGGCGACCGCCATCGCCGGGTGGGTGTCGTTAAGCTGGATCGCCGCTTTGTCGGGCAGGAGCCGCCAGTCGTCGTTGTTCTGCCGAAAGCGGTTGGTGATGTCGGCAAGCGAGCAGCACACCAGGAAATACTCTTGCAAAAACCGCAACGCCTGGCCGGCCGTCGTCGTATCGTCAGGATACAAGACGCGCGTTACCGTTTCGGCGACGACGCGATCGACGATCGCCCCGACGAAATCGCCCGAGCTAAATTCGCCGAAGTTGAAGATATCGGGCGAGGCGGCTTGCCACAGGCGCAGCGTGTTGATCGTCTGCCCGCCGTAGCCGACCACGGGACGATCGTACGGTACGCCGAGCAAACGAGTCGAACGGCCCGGAACGACACGCAACACCCCGTTTTCGAGATGAAAGCCCGAATTGAGAGGAACGCGTACCGTTTCCCGCGGCTTGGCGACTTCCCAGGGGTCGGGGTGGGCGAGCCAGTGATCGGGCTGCTCGACTTGAAAACCTTTCTCAATGGTCTGTCGAAAAATGCCATACTGGTAACGCAGGCCATAGCCGACCGCCGGAATCCGCAACGTGGCCAGCGAATCAATGAAGCAGGCCGCCAACCGCCCGAGGCCGCCATTGCCCAGGCCCGCGTCGGGCTCGGTCTCAATGACTTCTTTCCAATCTTGCCGCGGGTCAGACTGCAAGTCGTCGCGAACGAATTGCTCGACTCCCAGATTGATGATGTTATTGACCAGCGTCCGTCCGATCAAAAACTCCATCGACAGATAGTAGACACGCTTGGGGTTCTCCTTAAAGTAGGCTTCTTCGGTCGACAGCCAACGCCGCGCAAGCAGATCGCGCAGCGAGCGCGCAACGGCTTCGAAGCGTTCGCGCTGGCTGGCCTTCTCGGCCGAGACCACGTGGTCAAAAACCAGGTGTTGATGGTAGTAATCGTGGTCGGGTTTGTCCGATACGCTGGATTGTGCCTCCGATTTCTTCGGCGGCTGGGGGCGCGCGATGGTGCTCATAAAAACCATCCTTGTTGTTGATCAGACGTTATCCGCGGCCGTCGAAGTTGCGGCGGCGGCGGCCCCCTTCGTTGCCCACTTCCAACCGCCGATGGCGGGCATGTCGTCGCCATGCGCGGCAATGTATTGCTTGTGCTCGATCAGCTTCTCGTGAATGGCCTGCTTGAAGTACGCCGCCCGAGCGCCGAGTTGCGGCAGACGGTCGATTACGTCTTCCACCAGATGAAACCGATCGAGGTCGTTGAGCACGACCATGTCGAACGGCGTGGTCGTCGTGCCTTCTTCTTTGTAACCGCGCACGTGCAGGTTCTTATGGTTGGTGCGCCGGTACGTCAGCCGGTGAATCAGCCAGGGATAGCCGTGGAAGGCGAAGATGATCGGCTTGTCCTTGGTAAACAAAGCGTCGAAGTCCCGATCTAGAAGCCCGTGCGGATGCTCGCTGGCCGGCTGCAGCTTCATCAAATCGACGACGTTGATCACGCGCACTTTCAACTCCGGCAGATGTCTGCGCAGCATTTCGACCGCGGCCAAGGTTTCCAGCGTCGGCACGTCGCCGCAGCAGGCCATCACCACGTCGGGTTCGCTGCCTTTGTCGTTGCTGGCCCAGTCCCAGATGCTGAGCCCCTGGGTGCAGTGCTTGACGGCCTGATCCATGGTCAACCATTGCGGCGCCGGCTGTTTGCCCGCCACGACGACGTTGACGTAATCGCGGCTGCGCAGGCAATGGTCGGTCACCGACAGGAGCGTGTTGGCGTCGGGCGGCAGATAAACGCGGATGACTTCGGCCTTCTTGTTCATCACGTGGTCGATGAAGCCCGGATCCTGGTGGCTGAAGCCGTTATGGTCTTGCCGCCAGACGTGCGAACTGAGCAGGTAATTGAACGAGGCGATCGGTCGCCGCCAGGGAATCTCTTTGCTCACTTTCAGCCACTTGGCGTGCTGGTTGAACATCGAGTCGATGATGTGAATGAACGCCTCGTAGCACGAAAAGAATCCGTGGCGGCCCGTGAGCAGGTAGCCTTCGAGCCAGCCCTGGCACTGGTGCTCGCTGAGCACTTCCATCACGCGGCCGTCGGGGCTGAGCTTGTCGTCATCGGGATAAATGTCCGCCATGTAGCAGCGGCTGGTGACTTCCAGCACGTCCTGCCAGCGGTTCGAGTTGTTTTCGTCAGGGCTGAACAGCCGAAAATTCCGGCTTTCGAGATTCAGCTTCATGACATCGCGCAAAAACTTGCCCATCACGCGCGTCGATTCGGCGGTCGCGGCGCCGGGGCTGGGCACCTCGACCGCGTAGTCGCGGAAATCGGGCATTTTCAGTTCGCGCAGCAGCAGACCGCCGTTGGCGTGCGGGTTGGCACTCATCCGCCGCTGGCCCAGGGGCGCCAATTCGGCCAGCTCGGGCTTCAGCCGACCCTCGTCGTCAAACAGCTCCTGGGGCCGGTAGCTTTTCATCCATCGTTCGAGAATGCGAATGTGCTCCGGCTTGTCCATGTCGCCCATCGGCACCTGATGGCTGCGCCAGTAGTCCTCGCACTTTTTGCCGTCGATTTCGGCGGGGCAGGTCCAGCCTTTCGGCGTGCGCAAAACGATCATCGGCCACGCCGGACGCTTGACGATGCCTAATGTGCGCGCTTGGGCCCAGATGGTTTTGATTTCCGACACCACCGCATCGAGCACTTCGGCCAGCCTCTGATGGACCGCCTCGGGTTCGCTTCCTTCGACGAAGTAGGGCTTGTAACCCATGCCCTCGAAGAATTTTTGCAACTCATCGCGGGGAATGCGGGCAAGAAAGCAGGGATTGGCGATCTTATATCCGTTGAGGTGCAAAATGGGCAGCACGCAGCCGTCGCGGGCCGGGTTAAGAAACTTGTTGCCGTGCCAACCCGTGGCCAACGGACCAGTTTCGGCCTCGCCGTCGCCCACGACGCAGGCCACGATCAGGTCGGGATTGTCGAACGCGGCTCCATAGGCGTGGCTAAGGGCGTAGCCGAGTTCGCCGCCCTCATGAATGCTGCCCGGCGTTTCGGGTGCGACGTGGCTGGGAATTCCGCCCGGAAAGCTGAACTGCTTGAACAGCCGCTTCATTCCCTCGGAGTCTTGGCTGATGTTTGGATAGACCTCGCTGTAGGTGCCTTCCAGATAAGCGTGGGCGACCAACGAGGGGCCGCCATGCCCCGGGCCAATGACGTACATCATGTTCAGGTCGTCGCGCTGGATGATCCGATTGAGATGCACGTAGAGCAGGTTCAGCCCGGGCGACGTGCCCCAATGCCCTAGCAGCCGCGGCTTGATGTGCTCCCGCTTCAGCGGCTGTTTGAGGAGCGGATTGTCGAGCAGATAGATCTGGCCGACCGAAAGATAGTTCGAGGCCCGCCAGTAAGCATCCATCTTTCGCAGTTCTTCGGACGAGAGGGTGCCTTGCGCGGCGGCTTTGCTGGCGGTGGCGGCTCTGCGTCGCCGCTCGGTGGTCGTGGTCGACATCGCTCACTCCTGTGCATTCATT
>DASVHB010000481.1:0-5290 GCA_036379195.1 Pirellulales bacterium | reverse complement strand
TGGGCGGATGGCACAACCGAGTGGGTCCATCCGGGATTGCAACATGACGCACGCTGAATATCCACCGCTCGTCGATCATTTTGGTCGGGTGCATTCCGACTTGCGGATCAGCGTCACCGATCGCTGCAACATCCGCTGCTTTTATTGCATGCCGGCCGGAGCGGTGCGGTTTAAACCCCGCCGCGAATTGCTCTCGTTTGAAGAGATTGAGCGGTTTGTGAGCGTGGCGGCCCGCATGGGCGTTCGCAAACTGCGTTTGACCGGCGGAGAGCCGCTGGTGCGGCAAGACTTGCCGCGGCTGGTCGCCATGCTGGCTCAAGTGCCCGGTATCGAAGATATCGCCCTCACCACCAACGGCATGCTCTTGCCTGCTCAGGCCGAGTCGCTTCGGGTTGCGGGTTTACGGCGGCTGAACATCAGCCTCGACACGCTCGACCCCGAAAGGTTCCAGCAGATTTCGCGGCGCGAGGGGCTCGAACAGGTGCTCGCCGGCATCACCGCCGCGCAACGAGTCGGCTTCGACAAAATCAAGCTCAACGCCGTGGCCATTAAGGGCCTCACCGAACCCGACGTGGTGCCGCTGGGGCGCTTCGCGCGCGAGCGCGGTTTGGAGCTGCGGTTCATCGAATACATGCCGCTCGACGCCGACGGCGCCTGGCAAAATGAGCAGGTGCTCTCGGGCGACGAGATTATCGACACGCTGCAAGCCGAGTTCGGCCCGCTCGAAGCGATCAAGCGCGATGATCCCAGCCAGCCCGCGACCGATTTTCGGTTTATTGACGGCGGCGGCGCCGTGGGGTTCATCAATCCGGTAACTCAACCCTTCTGCTCCGATTGCAATCGGCTGCGATTGACCGCCGAAGGCCAGGTGCGCAACTGTCTGTTTTCGACGGTCGAATGGGATGCTCGCGCCGTGCTGCGCCGCGGAGGCGGCGACGAAGAACTGGCCGATTTGATCCGCTCGTGCGTTTGGGCGAAGAAGGCCGGGCACGGCATCAACAGCGATGAGTTTGTCAAGCCGCAGCGGGCCATGTTCCAGATCGGTGGATAGTGGACGAGCGAATCTACTTCGACCAGGCGGCCACCAGTTGGCCCAAGCCCGAAGCCGTATATCAGGCGGTCGATCGCTATCAACGCACCGTGGGCGCGGCGGCTGGCCGCGGCGCCTATGCCGAAGCGCAACAGGCCGAACGCCTGGTTGAGGCGGCTCGGCGGTCGGTCGCCCGGCTGATCGGCGCCGCCGACGCACGCCGCGTTGTCTTCACGCTCAACGGCACCGACTCGTTGAATATCGCCCTTCATGGCGCTCTTGCACCGGGCGGCCACGTCGTCACCACGACGGCCGAGCACAACTCGGTGCTGCGGCCCTTGGCAACGCTGGAGGCCGCTGGTCGAGTGACGATTCAGCGTGTGGAGGTGGGGCCCGATGGAATCGTCGATCCCGACGACATTCGCCGCGCGATGACGCCAAATACGCGGCTGGTCGTGATGACGCACGCATCGAATGTTACCGGCGCGCTGCAACCCGCCGCTGAGGTAGGCCGGGTGGCGCGGCAAGCCGGCGCGTTGTTCCTGCTCGATGCGGCTCAGACGCTCGGCGAGGTGCCCATTGACGTCGAGCAGCTTGGCGTCGATCTGTTGGCGGCGCCGGGACACAAAGGCTTGCTTGGACCCTTGGGCACCGGTGTTCTCTATGTGAGGCCAGGCGTCGAACCGCGGGTCGTTAGCCTCCGCCAAGGCGGAACGGGCAGCCACAGCGATCAAGACCGGCAGCCGGACGTGCTGCCCGACAAGTACGAGTCAGGCAATCTCAACGTATCCGGCATCGCGGGGCTGAGCGCCGGCGCCGAGTGGCTGGCCGAGCGCGGAATAGACAACGTGCGGCAGCATGGTCTTTCGCTGCTCGATCGATTGCAAGGCGGGCTGGCCGCGATTGCCGGTGTCACCCTGTTTGGACCGGCGGAGTTGAAACATCGCGTACCGCTGCTCAGCCTGACGCTCGCAGGAATCGACCCGCAAGAGTTGGCGGCGGTGCTCGATTCGTCGTACCGAATTCAGTGCCGGGCAGGTTTGCACTGCGCCCCGCTCATGCACCGGCATTTAGGGACGATCGAGAGCGGCGGCACGCTGCGATTGAGCCTGGGGCCGATGAATACGCTTGAGCAAATCGACCAGGTCGTGGCGGCACTCGGCGAGATTGCGCGGCAATTGAAATAACTATGCTGTGTCATCACTTAAAGTTAGGGCTGGCCACTGGTAGGGTGGGCATTGCCCACCATGAGAGGGTATGGTGGGCAATGCCGGGCGAACCCGGCCAAACTGTTTCTTAAGGAGAAGAACGCACAATGAGCAAGCAACCTTGGTTCGAGGATGGTCTTCAGTTCGAATGTACCGGCTGCGGCGACTGCTGCACGGGTGCGCCAGGCTATGTCTGGGTAAACCAGGAAGAGATCAACGCCTTGGCCGCAAGAATCGGCGTATCGGTCGAGGATTTTGAGCGCAAGTATGTGCGGCGCGTGGGTATCCGCCGAACGCTGAATGAGTTCGACAACGGCGACTGCGTCTTTTTTGACAACCAGACACGCCACTGCAAGGTCTATGAAGACCGCCCGCGACAGTGCCGCACCTGGCCATTTTGGGACTCCAACGTCCGTACCGAAGACGACTGGCGGCATACTTGCCGAGTTTGCCCAGGCAGCGGCCGCGGGCGCCTGTTCACCGTCGAAGAGATCCTCAGCCAGGTTCAAGTGATCCGGGTTTGAGGCTTTTTGCCGATTTTCCCGATTTGACTGGAGTTTGCCGATCGTACCGCCGATATCGTGGCTGGCAGATTGAAGCTCTTTGACAATTGACCCTGTTTGGCAACCCCGCCGATCGTCGCAAACCGGAGGATGGCGCCGCCGGTTGGCGGTGTATTCGGCGACAGATGCGGCAACGGTTACGTTCGGCGGCCTTGACACTAATACTTACGGCATCTACACTTGGAGCGTCAACGTTACACGCGAGGACGGCCCCGCACGCCGCCCCGCACTCCAGGAGAGCCGTTCCGTGACCAAAAAAGAAATCGTCAAAACCATCTCGGATGAAATCGGGCTGACGCAGTTGAAGACCAAGGAAATCGTGCAAAAAACCTTCGACGCCATCGTCGAAACCCTGGTCGAAGAAAAACGGATCGAACTGCGAAACTTCGGTGTCTTCGAGGTGAAGAAGCGGGCGGCACGCAAGGCTCGCAACCCGCGGACCGGCGACAAGGTGTATGTACCCGAAAAATATGTAGTTACGTTCAAGCCGGGCAAGGAAATGGAAGAGCGCGTTCGCGAGCTGGAACGCCAAGCGGCCGCTGCGGCAGCCGCCCAGCACGCGGCGGGCGGCAACTCGCAGCCCATCGCCCACCAGCCCGACCGCACGCCCGAACCACTTGGCGCACAAGCAACTTACGGCAGCAATGCCCAATCGACCGGATAAACCCAGCCGGTCGCAACCCCACCTACACATCCCCGCGATTGAAGTCGGTTCGCAACCGGCTTCGGACCTTCCCGCGAAACAAACACGTTTACGGTTGCCGCTGCCGGTCGTTTACGATCGGCACGGCACGGCCGACGACGTTTGCGCGTCCCAACGGATTTGGGACCGGAACAGTCGTCTCAGGTAGGAGTTGGGTCAATGCGCAACCTGCTGTTGGCAGTTTTGCTTGGCTTGTCGATCGCCCCGAGCGTGGGATGTATCGTCCCCGCTTACTCGGCCGATCCGGTGCGCCGCGCGCAGCAATTGATCTGGTCGTCGGAAGACCTGCGTCACTTGCTCGACGACTGGGAGCGCATCTGGATGCTCGACATGCCGAGTCATCTGACGCCATACCGCACGCACGGCGGCATCATCTAATCGAAGCCGTCGCTGTTTGAAAGCCAGGCGCTACCGGTGCGCCATGCGCCCAACCACCAGACGCAGATGAGGGAAGAAGGAGATGTTTTATCTCCGGGTCTCGTCTGTTTACATGGCATCGCCGACCGTGGTTTGTTATGCTGATTTAATCCGCAATGCGCACACGCCCCCGGACGCGCCAAACAGCGCGCCCCATACTAACCCGAAGCGTAAGCGAGGTTAAGTCGGGTTCTCGTCCTCGCTTACGCTTCGCGCTTGGTGTGGGCGGGTGCGCATTGCGGGTTAAGATGAGCAACCGCGCCGTACGGCGTCAGTCGCCCGCTTTGATGCTACAACCGCATGGCACTCTCAACCGTCCCCGATCGGTTTCAACCGGCCAAGGAGCGATTCGAGCACTTGGTCGAGCAGTGGAAGCAGTTCGAGAGTCCGTCGTCGTCGGCGATGGACCTCGCAATGCACCCCGCGTATCAGCAGACCATCGCGATGGAGCCGGCCGCGATCCCCAGGATCATCGACGAACTGGACCGAGAGCCTGACCATTGGTTCTGGGCTCTCCACTGTCTAACCGGCGGTCTTGATCCTGTGCCGGCTACCGATCGAGGGGATCTGGAGACAATGTCAGCCGCATGGATCAAATGGGCCAGCGAAAATGGCTACTCATGCCCGATTTGTCTGTCCAACTAGGCCGACTGCGTCTCGCCAACCCGATCATGGTGGCCTCGGGCACGTTCGGCTATGCGCGCGAGATGCAGGGGCTGGTCGATCTACGGCGGCTGGGGGCTATTATGCCCAAGACGATCACCAAGGAGCCGCGCTTGGGCAACGCCCCCTGGCGCACGGTCGAAACCACCGCCGGCATGCTCAACTCAATCGGCTTGGATAACGACGGCATCGAGGCATTCATTTCCCATCACCTGCCTTACCTCGGTTCGGTCGGCACGGCGATCGTCGTCAGCATCGCCGGACGCACTCAGGAAGAGTTCGTGGAGCTTGCCGAGCGGCTCGATGGCCAGCCGGGCGTGGCGGCGATCGAATTGAATATCTCCTGCCCCAATGTGAGCGGCGGTGTCGATTTCGGCACCGACGCCCCCATGTGCCGCCGCGTGGTGGCCGGAGTTCGCGCAGCGTGCTCGTTGCCCGTGATCGCCAAGCTCACGCCCAACGTCACCGACATCGCCGCCCTGGCCAAGGCCGCCGAAGAAGGCGGGGCCGACGCCATTTCGCTCATCAATACCTGCCTGGGCATGGCGGTCGACTGGCGGAGGCGGCGCCCGCTCTTGGGCAACGTGCTGGGCGGTTTAAGCGGCCCGGCCATCAAGCCGATTGCCCTACGGGCGGTTTACCAGGTCGCTCGCGCGGTGCGGACGCCGGTGATCGGCATTGGCGGCATTGCCACGCTTGACGACGT
>DASVHB010000480.1:0-12090 GCA_036379195.1 Pirellulales bacterium | reverse complement strand
AGCGTGAGCGAGGCCGAGCGAGCCGCATGCCTCGCTGACGCTTCGGGTTGGTATTTGAACGCCGCCGATCATCGTGCACTCCGAGCCACTGGCAAGCAACTAACTCGCTGCCAATTGATTCAACCTCAAATCCACGCCCGTGGGCGGAATCTCGCGGCCGGCCTCGGCAAAGTACGGAATCTCCGCCGCCACGTCGCTGAGCACCTTGCGCGAGTTAAACAAACCGGGCATTTCCAAGAGCCGCCAATAAAGCTGTCCCTCGACCCACGCGCCCGCCGGCGGACGCACCGCCCAAGTGGCCCGCTGCAAACGCCCGGCGTAGTTCACATAAGAGCCGTCGCGCTCGGCAAACGACCCGCCCGACACTTGGTAGATCGCCCGGTCCCACAGCGGCGAGGCGAAAAGATCTTGAACCACCAAGAGCGGCACGGCCTCGAACCGCTTGGCGACGTCGTCGCCAAACTGCGGCGTGGGATAACCGCCCGTCACCCATACACCGTCGAACTCGCCTTGCTCGACGCGCGGCAGCAGGTCGCCGAACGTCACGCAGTCGCCGGTGAAATGGCGAATCACCGCTTCGACACCGCGGCGATTGGGGCATTTTTCAGCGTGGATGATGAATCCGCTTTTGAATCGCTCGTCCTCGCCCACGACGGGCACCGGGCCCAGTGCCAGAACCGTGTCGGGGTCGAACATGCGCAGGTACTTGGCCAACAGATACGCTTCTTCGACCGTCAGGTGCGGCGACAGCACGGCGGCCAATCGTTTCGTTTTCGACAGCTTGGCCTTCAATTCATCGGCCAGCAACGACCAATCCATCTCGGTGTAGCCCGTCGCGTCGCGCCGCCGCAGGCCGATCTGTCGCTGCTCGCTGTGTACGTAATGAAAACCGTAGCGCCCCTCGTCGCACATCCACCAGTGATTGACCTCCGGGTTTTCGCGCGGTTTCAAGCGATAGACGTGGTCCTGGTTCTCTTCGGTAAAAATCGAGCAGCCCGTCGAGCAACCGGTGCAAACGCCCGGATGTTTCTTCATGAACCAGACGCGCTGGCGATAGAGAAAATCTTTGTCGCCCAAGGCTCCCACCGGGCAAAGATCGACGACGTTGCCCGACAGCTTGTTGGCCAGCGGAAAGCCGGGCACCGTGTCGATTTCTTCATGGCTGCCGCGGTTGATCACCATCAGTTCGCTACTGCCGGCAATCTCGCGCGTGAATCGCACGCAGCGGCTGCACATCACGCAACGATCGACGAACAGCGTCACGGTCGGCCCGACGTCGCGCCGCCGGCTGGTGAAGGGGCGAATGTCTGCCCGCCGCTGCGCCTGGCCGTGCTCGAAGTGATAATCTTGCAGGTAACACTCGCCCGCCTTGTCGCAAATGGGACAATCGACCGGGTGCCGCAACAGCAAATCTTCTTCGACGCGGGCCCGTGCCTCGTGAACCTTTTGGCTATTGGTGACAAACACCGTGCCGTCTTTGGCGGGCGTTTGGCAGGCGGGCACCAGCTTGGGCAGCATGTCGATCTTGCCCGTCTCGGCGTTGCGCGTGCCGCTCTCGACCAGGCACATGCGGCAGCTCGCCACAACGGCCAGGCCCGGATGCCAGCAATAGCGCGGAATATCGATGCCTACGCGCGCCGCAGCCTGAATGCCGTTGAGGCGTTCATGGTCGCCAAGTTCGATTTCGTTGCCGTCGACGAATACTTTAGGCATGATGTGCTTTAAGGTTGCAATCTGCTGACGGACTGTAGGGAACGGACTCCGTGCCGTTCCGTGAACTGCGAGCGGACGTCGTCCCGATTCTCTGTCGAACGCCACCGAGGGCATCCACCGATAGATGCGCTGGCCGCTACGTGCGGTGGACGTCGATTGATAGCGCACGGAACGGCACGGAGTCCGTTCCCTACAGAGATCGAATCAGTAATCACCCGTTTCTCCTCAATGCGCGTGCGCACTCGGCCACCAGGGCGCCACCGCCACAATATCTTCTCCGGCATGCCGCCGCGGATCGAGCGACAATACCGCGGCAGTCTCGTTGTAGCCCGTCGGGTTTGTGCGACGAATGTAGTCTTCGAACTCCTGGCGAAATTTGCGGATGGCATTTTTAATCGGCCACGCGGCGCCGTCCGCCAGACCGCAAATGGTCGTGCCCGGAATAATGCCGATCGTATCGCCGATCTCCAGCAACAGATCGAGGTCTCGCAGTCGGCCCTTGCCGGCCTTGATGCGTTCGAGCATCTCGACGCTCCAGCGCGTCCCTTCGCGGCAGGGCGTGCATTGGCCGCAGCTTTCGTGCATGAAGAAGCGGCAACTGTTGTGCAAGAAGTCGACCATGCTCACCGTTTCGTCCAGCACCACCACCGCCGCCGTGCCCAGCCCCAGACAGCCGACCTTACCGGGGCCGCTGAAATCGAGCGGCGTGTCGAACTCGGCCTCGCTCAGCAACCCCATGCTGATGCCGCCGGGTATGGCGGCCTTGCCCTTACGCCCTTTCCACACGCCGCCGCCAAAACGGTCGATCAGCTCGCGGCAGGTAAGACCCAGCGGCGCCTCGTAGCAGCCGGGCTTGTTCACGTGGCCGCTGAGGCAATAAAGCTTGGGTCCGTAGCTGCCGGGGTCGCGCGGATTTTTGGGATCGGACGGTACGCCCATCGACTTGAACCAATCGGCCCCGCGATTGACGATGTGCGTGACGCAGGCCACCGTCTCGATGTTGTTCACCACCGTGGGCTTGCGAAACACGCCCTCGACCGCCGGAAACGGCGGCTTGATCCGCGGCCACGCCCGCTTGCCTTCGAGGCTTTCGATCAACCCCGTCTCTTCGCCACAGATATACGCCGCGGCGCCGCGGTGCAGATAAATGTCGAGCGAGAACGGGCTGCCCAGAATGTTTTTGCCCAGGTAGCCCGCCGCGTAGCACTCGTCGATCGCCTGTTGCAATCGTTCCAGGCTGAGCGGATATTCGTAGCGCAGATAAATGTAAGCCGTCGTGGCCCGCGTGGCGTAGCAACTGAGGATGGTGCCTTCGATCACCTGGTGCGGATCGAGCTCCATCAAGATGCGGTTGTTGAACGTGCCCGGCTCGCTCTCGTCGGCGTTGATGCACATGTAGATCGGGCCGGGGTGGTCCTTGGGCAGAAAGGTCCACTTCAATCCGGTCGGAAAACCGGCCCCGCCGCGGCCCCGCAAATTGCTGCTCTTGACCAGATCGATCAGCTTGGCCGGCTCCATCTCTTTGAGCACCTTTTTAAGAGCTGTATAGCCTCCACCCGACTCATACACGCGCAGCGTATGGCTGTCGGGCTTGTTGATGTTGGCCAGCAGTACAGGCTCAAAGTCGGGCATGATCCGAGGAGCTAGTTCCAGTTATCGAGGTGGCTGGGGCAGAGCCTTGGCGATGCCCCGGCTGCTATTTCCGCATCGTAGGCGCCGAAGGTGGGACTCGCTTCGCTCGGCCCACCCTACGGCCTGTCATCTTGTCACCGTCGCGAGAAACTCATCCGCCTTTTCGTTCGTCAAATCCTTGTGCAACGTTTTATCGACCAGCATGCAAGGCGCGAAGTCGCAAGCCCCCAGGCACTCGGCGAATTCCAGCGTCAACTTACCGTCGGGCGTTGTCTCGCCGGGGTGAATCCCGAGCTTGCCGGCCATGTGCTCGAGCACTTCTTCGCCGCCGCGCAAGGCGCACGAGATCGAACGGCAAACCCAGGCGCGATGCTCGCCGTGCGGCTTGTCTTGTTTGAAGAAGCCGTAGAAGCTCAACGTGTCTTGCACCTCGGCCGGCGCGAGCTCCAGCAACTCGGCGATCTCGATCACCGCCTGAATCGGCACATAGCGCAGCCGCTCATTGACCACGTGCAACGCCGGCAGCGTCACCGCCTGGCGATTCGGGTAGCGCGGAAAATACGCCCGAATGGCTTCGATCATCTCGTCGGTTAATATGCGCTCGGTGCTAGCGCTCATGCGATTCTCCCGGCGGTCGCCGACCCCGACGGAGTCATATCCCATCGCCGAGAGCGCAGATCCGGGTTCGTGCTCGTCACGCCACCGTAGACATCACGCTCCGCGTGATGCCTCATCACGCGGAGCGTGATGTCTACGGTGGCAAAGCGCATTTGCACTCGATAGGATTGGCACTCAGTCATCGATCCAACTCCGCGGCAATGATGTTCAAACTGCCCAACACGGCGACAATGTCGGAGAGCATGTGCCCGCGAATCAACGGCGGGAACAAGGCAAAGTGAATATAGGAAGGCGGCCGGCAGCGTGCCCGGTAGGCCACGTCGCTGCCGTCGCCGACCACGTAAAAGCCCAATTCGCCGTTGGGACTTTCGATGGCGGCATACGATTCTTCGTGCGGCACCTCGAAGCCCCGGTTGCTCATCACCAGCTCGAAATGGGAAATCAGGCCTTCGATGGTCGTGTAAACCTGCCGCTTGGTGGGCAGGGCCTTGCGCTGGTCGATGCCCACATCGACCGGGCCTGATGGCAGGTTTTCGATGGCTTGTTCAACAATCCGCAGGCTCTCGCGCATCTCGGCCATTCGCACCAAATATCGGGCGTAGCAATCGCCCGCCGTCGTGCAGCAGACCTTGAAGTCGAAATCAGAGTAAGCCAAATACGGCTCGTCTTTGCGCAGATCGCGCGTCACACCACTGGCCCGCGCGATCGGCCCGGTGGCGCTGCGGTTGGTCGCCTCTTCCTTCGAGAGCACGCCCACGCCCTTGGTGCGGTCGACGAAAATGCGATTGCGGTTGAGCAGCTTTTCCATGTCGTCGAGCGTGCGCGGGAAAGTGCGCACGAAGGCCCGCACTTTCTCGATGAACAGCGGCGTGGCGTCGTACATCAGCCCGCCGACGCGGGTGTAGCTGTTGGTGAAGCGGGCGCCGCACACCGTCTCGAAGATGTCGTAGATATCTTCGCGCCGGTTGAAGGCATAGAGAAAGAACGTGAACGCGCCCGTGTCGAGACCCGCGGCGCCGTTGCACAGCAAATGGTCGCTGATGCGGGCCAACTCCGACACGATCACCCGCAGATACTTGCAACGCGGCGTCAACTCGATGCCCAGCAATTTTTCGACCGCGCCGTGCCAGGCCACGTTGTTGGCCATCGGCGAGATGTAATTCATCCGGTCGGTGACCGTGACATATTGGTTGTAATCGAGATGTTCGCCCAGCTTTTCGAAGCCGGAGTGCAGATAGCCGATGTCGGGAATGGCATCCACCACCCGCTCGCCTTCGAGCTTCAGCACGATGCGCAGCGTGGTGTGCGTGGCCGGGTGCTGCGGGCCGAAGTTGAGCGTCCACAGATAATCCTGCGCTTCGTCTTGCGCGATGTCGTGTCCATCGCCCGAGGGCGCGGCGGAAATCGGCAGAGTCGCGGGCGTCAGCGGCATGTCAGTTTCGACTTCGTGTCAGGACCGGGAACGTGTCAGGACCGGAAAATTGTGCCGCTCGCCGCGGCCTTGCAACGGATAATCTTTCCGCAAGGGATGGGCGACGAACTCTTCGGGCAGCAAGATGCGCCGCAAATCGGGATGCCCCTCGAAACGGATGCCGAACATGTCCCACACCTCGCGCTCCATCCAATCGGCGCCTTTCCAGTAGGGCATGGCCGAAGGCACCGTCAGCTCCGGCTCGTTCAAGAACACGCGCACCGTCAGCCGTTCGTTGGTATCGGTCGAAGCGAACAGATAAACCAGCCCGAAGCGATCGACGGCATCGCGATAGTTCAAATAATCAACGCAGGTGATGTCGACCAGCAGATCGAAGCCGCACTGATGCTTTAACGCGGCGAAGGCCGCGGCGAGCGACTCGCGCCGGACGGCGGCCCGCGTCTGTCCACGAAATTCGCTCGTCAGCACGTCGGGCACGGCGGCCTTGAGTTTATCGAGCGTTTCGGGGTGGAGCATAATCGGGCTTTCGAACGAACTCTCAACCTTGGGTTCCAGCAGCGAGCGTAGGCGGAAGGGTGAGCACTGCCCACCAAGAATTCAGTGGTGGGCAATGCCCACCCTACGCTCGTCATTTTGCATTTTGACTTTTACATTTTGCATCTTGACTTTCCCCTCCACTGAATTCGCGTTCAGAGATTCTTACGGCGCCTAATGCCCACCGATCCTCGCGGCCCCCTCCGTCATCGCCGCGCCGCCATGCCCGGCAACGGCCACCACCGGCAACTCAATCAAGGCCCGCTTGCGCTGCTGCCGCGAAGCCAGCTCAAACTCCTTGCCGCTGATCGTGCCTTCGGCCTGAATCTTGTCTTGCAAGTCAATGATCGACTGAATCAACTGCTCGGGCCGCGGCGGGCAGCCGGGCACGTACATGTCGACCGGCAAAAAACGATCGATGCCCTGCACCACGCAATAGGTGTCGAACACGCCGCCCGTCGAGGCGCAGGCGCCCATCGAAATGCACCACTTCGGCTCGAGCATCTGCTGCCAGATGCGCTGCAACACCGGCAGCATCTTCATCACCACCCGCCCGGCCACGATCATCAGGTCGCACTGACGCGGACTGAACCGAAACACCTCGGCGCCGAACCGCGCCAGGTCGTGCCGGCTGGCGCCCGTGGCCATCAGTTCGATGCCGCAACAGGCCGTGGCGAATGGCATGGGCCAAAGGCTGTTTTTGCGGCACCAGCTCGCCAACTCGTCGAGCTTGCTGACAAAGACGTTTTCCGGCAGCTCTACCGCCATTGAAACACCCCTTTCCGCCAGGCATAAACAAAGCCCAACGCCAACAGCGCGATAAAAACCATCGCCTCGGCGAAGACCAATCCGCGGTTGGCCACCAGCCCCGCGGCGACTGAGGCGTCGATGCCCGCCGGGTTGCGGCTGGCAACAGCCCAAGGATAAAGGAAGAGCAACTCAACATCGAACATTAAGAAGGCGATAGCCACCAAGTGGAATCGCACATCGAAGCGGCGCCGCGTGTCGTGCGTGGGATCCATGCCGCTTTCATACGGCATGGTTTTGACCGGCGTGTCTCGACGCGGCCCGATGGCCCAAGCGACTGCCAACAACCCTAAACCCAGGGCGGTGGAGCAGACTACGAAGAGCAAAACGGGCACCAACTCGATTTGCATAAAACCCGGCGTGTCCAGCTTTTGTGATCGGGAATTCCGACTTTGTGAATGGTTTCACAAAGTCGGCCCAAAAAACTGCCCGACCGTGTCGAGCGCCCGCATGGTATCGGCTCGGGCACGGGTGGTCAAGACGCCGGTAAGGCAGGCTTACCAGCCTAACGAAATCGAAAGCCGCGAGGCGCAGGCGGCTTTTCGCAGAGTCGCCTTTCGCTCCAGCGAAGGACGGCAGCGAGCTGGTCACCTCACTTCGGTTCAGTGAACGTCGCAGGATCGACTTGATCGAGCAATTTGAACTCGGTCGTCTCCGATTCGATGAATCGTTGGCCGTCGCGTTTCGATTCAACCTTCGAGGCCCTTTTAATTCCGCCGAACTCCTGGTAATCGCGGTAGGTCGTCTCGTCCAAGAATTCTTGTCCGCCGAATCCAATAATCTTGGCGGAGAGCTTGAGCAACAATCCGCTGGTCTTGTCGAAATAGAGCGTAAAATCTTTGCCATCCGGGCCCGTTGCCTTGACGGCGGCCGCCTCGGCATCGCCGATTTTTTGCTCGCCGCCCGCTTCGAGCTTGAAATCGTTCCCCTTCAGCGGCGTCAACAATCCCGGAGCGACTTGCAGATACACGACGCGCTTTTCATTGGCGATCGCCTCGGCATCCATTTGCAAATTGTTTTCGCCGAATTTGCGCCAACCTTTGTCGCCCGAAACGACGACGACGCCTTGCACCTTATTGCCTCCAAACTCGGCTTCAAATTCTTGACGAAAGTGGTCCATGCCGGCCACGGTGGTGGTGCTCGTGAAATCACTTTCGTTGTCGCCGAAAGTGATTTTGCCTTTCGTCTTCCAGGTCGCTCCCTTGGCCGCCTTGAGCTTTGCTTCGCCGCCAATTGCCTGGATTGCTTTGTCAACAATGGCCGCCGCGCCGCCGTCATCGGCCGATCGCACCGGACGCACCAAGGCAAACATCGCTGGCAAAACCAACGCCGCAAACAGAAACCTTCGCATGAAATGTCTCGCTTTCTCGCTTAAGGGGCAACCACGATCCACGCGCAGGGCCGCAAATCGGGCCTCGCAACCTGCCGGTAGCCTGCGATTATTGTGGCTTGGCCCGCGCCGCTTGGCAAGCCAATGCCAGGCAGTTTTCATCCGCGCGTTATTGGCTGAATGACCGCTCGATCACCTCGGGTAGCACGCGGCCAAAGCGAAACGAGCGGCCAGAGTCCAGATTGCTGAGCGTGATTTCGGCTGGACTGAAAAGCTGGGGGTCGATCTTGTAAAAGTCGCCACCGTATCGTTCGAAAACGCTGGCAAACGGCTCGCCGTGGTCGGGCGAGGCACTGCTGGGAATTCGGGGACCGATGGACTCGAGACTGGCGTCGTCGCCGCGCACCCAGAGAGTTACGCGGGCGCCATAAAGAATGGCGTCGTTGGTGCGGCCGATGCCCGCCAGATCATCGGCGGCCGGAGGCGGCAGCGGCGCGACGCCCCAACCGCTTTCGATTCGGCCCACGTCGAATTTCAATTCGTGCAGTTTGTGCAGAGCCGTCTCGATACTGCGGGTCACCACTTGCAGCGTGCCCGCCTGGCTGGCGGTGCGGGCAGCCAGCAGCGTCAATCGCTCGGCCGCCACGCCGCAATCAGCCGCGATGGATTCGACGACTTCGGCCGGGGGCAACTTGGCGGTCTCAAGCACGCCGACGGCCACGTTGGGCCGCTCGCGCAGGCCAATATCGTCGAACAGTTTTTCTTTGCCGGCCGCCGCGCGCATCGGCCCGGAACCCATCGCAAAGAACTTTCCTCGCGCGATCTGCCAACCGGCGTACTGCGAAGCCAGGCACGCGGCTACCGGCTGATCGGTGAACACCGCCACAGCCGGGCCTTGCCAGACCGCCGGATCGCCCGGCAAGAGGTTCACCCGTCCCAGTCCCGCCAGACAGACTTCGGCCAATGCCAGCCCCGCCTCGAGGCCGCCGCGAGCGCTCACACCGAGATCGACCACCGTGGCGCCCGCGACGTTCTGCGCTTCCACGCGCAGCGTTTCAGCTCGCTCGATGAGCGAGCGGCACAGCCCGGCGGCTCGTAGGTTGAGATTCACGATTGATCGGCCAGCGGTATTGAACCAGTGACGATTATCATGCCGTGAGAACCGATGCCGTGCAAGGATTGGCCGGGCCGCACGCAATTTGGTACAATCGAATGCTCGATCGGCCCAGGCAATGCCGTTTTCGCTACACGTTCGCGGGAACGGCGATCGGCAACGTGCGGCCGGCGGAGGGGCAAAAAATCTCGGTGGCCAGCACCGAGTCGAGCTCTCCGGCCGGCGGCAGCTCGGCCCACACGCGGTCTTCCTCCACCTTCACGCGAAACATCTCTAGCCGATAGGGCTCGCCGCTCAGACATTCGCCCGTTTCAAGGCAGAAGGTTTTCTTGTGCAAGGGGCAGGCCACCTTTGGCAGCCCGTTGGCATCGCCAAGCAGGCCGCTGGAGAGCACAAACTCGCGTTTGTGCGGACACATGTTTTGCGTGGCGTACCATTCGCCGCGGCTGGCGAAGTGAAAGACCGCAATTTGGCTGCGGCCATATCGCACAGCCGCCCCGCCGTCGCTCGGAAAGTCGTCTACCCGGCCGATTTCGATCCAGCGACGTCCGTCGGCCGGCAGCGCCTCGCCCAGTCGCCGGCCGTCGGGCAGACGAATCTCCGCCAACCCCACGACGTCTTTGGCCCAGTCGGCCGGACGGCGGTGCTCGCGCTCGCTGACAAACTCGATCGTCGGCTCGCTCTCATCGGTGTTTACAAACTGGGTGAACCATCGCCGCCGCTCGGGATTGTCGACGACTTCCTGCCACTCGCAGCGATAGGTATCGACCAGGTATTGCATCTGCCGCTCAAGCTCTTCAGCAATCCCCAAACGATCGTTGATAACCACTTCGCGCAGGTACTCAATGCCGCCGGGCAGATTCTCCAGCCACACCGCAGTGCGCGTCAGCCGGTCGGCGGTCGAGATGTAGTACATCAAGAACCGATCGATCAATCGCACGGCGGTCTCTTCGTCGAGATCGGCGGCCAACAGGTCGGCGTGCCGCGGCTTCGCGCCGCCGTTGCCACAGACATAAAGGTTGTAGCCCTGCTCGGTGGCGATCAAACCAAAATCTTTGCTCTGCGCTTCGGCGCACTCGCGTACGCAGCCCGACACCGCCGCCTTCAGCTTGTGGGGCGAGCGGAGGCCGCGATAGCGGTTTTCGATGCGAATGGCAAAACCGACCGAGTCTTGCACGCCGTACCGGCACCAGGTGGTGCCGACGCAGCTTTTCACCGTCCGCATCGCCTTACCATAGGCGTGGCCGCTTTCAAAACCCGCCGCGATCAACTCCTCCCAGATGTCGGGCAGGTCTTGCACCCGCGCGCCAAACAGGTCAATGCGCTGCCCACCGGTGATTTTGGTGTAAAGGCCGTAACGCTTCGCGACCCGACCCAGCGTCATGAGTTTTTCGGGGGTGATTTCTCCGCCGGGCACACGAGGTACGACCGAGTACAGTCCGCCGCGCTGCAGATTGGCCAGAAAGCGGTCGTTGGTGTCCTGCAACGGCGCGTGATCGAGAACGTTTTCGTTCCACAGGCTGGCGAAAATCGAGGCAACCGCCGGCTTGCAGATTTCGCAGCCGTGGCCGCAACCGTGGCCGGCGATCAATTCGTCGAACGTTTTGATCCGGCGAATCTTGACGATCTCGAATAGCTCCTGGCGCGAATAAGCAAAATGTTCGCAGAGATGATCGTTGACCTGCTGGCCGGCAGCGGCCAGTTCGCGTTTGAGCAACTCGGTGACCTGCGGCAGGCAGCCGCCGCAGCCGGTGCCGGCCCTCGTGCATGTCTTCAATTCGCCAATAGCTGTAATGTTTTGTTCGCGGACCGCGCGCACGATCTCCCCTTGCGAGACATGGTTGCACGAGCAAATCTGAGCATCGTCGTTCGTCGGGCAGCCGTTGGCCGCGGGGCCACGGCCCAGCAGATCGCCCGGGGCCACCCCAAGCGGCTCGTCGCGATTGGCGATCGCCAGCAACGAGCCGTAATCGCTGGCGTCGCCGACTAAAACGCCGCCCACCAGTCGCGTGCCATCGTGGCTGAAGAGCAACTTTTTATAGACGCCGGCAAACGGATCTTCATAAGTGAGCGCACGCGCATGCTCGGCGCTTGCATCGTGCCGGCCAAAACTCGCCACGTCGACGCCCAGCAATTTGAGCTTGGTTGATAAATCGCTCCCTCGGAAGCTCCGTTGCTCGCCGCAAAGATTGGCCGCCGCGACATCGGCCATCTCGTAGCCCGGCTTGACCAGGCCATAAACAGTTCCGCCATGCAGGGCGACTTCGCCGATGGCAAAGATCTCGGGATCGCTGGTGCGGAGTTGATCGTCAACCACCACGCCGCCGCGCTCGCCGACTGCCAAGCGACAGGCGCGTGCCAACTCGTCGCGCGGCCGAATGCCCGCTGAAACGACCACCATTTCGACGTCGATTTTTTGCCCGTCGCCCAGCAACAGTCCTTCGACGCTGCCGCGGCCCAAGACTTCTTGCGTACTCTGGCTTAGGTGTACATGCACGCCAAGCTGTTCGATCTGCCGCACCAGCAGGGCCGAGCCGGTTTCGTCGATCTGCCGAGGCAGAAGTCGCGGTGCGAACTCGATAACGTGCGTTTCTAAACCCAGATCGCTGGTAGCTTTGGCCGCCTCCAGACCAAGCAAGCCCCCACCGATCACCGCCGCCTGCTTGACCTGCTGGGCATAGGCAATGATCCGTTCCAGGTCGTCGATGGTGCGATAGACAAAAATGCCGCGCTGCTTGATGCCCGGCACGTCGGGCACAAACGGGTAGGAGCCGGTGGCCAGCACGACAAAGTCGTATGCGATCTGCCGTCCTTGATCGCTATGCACCACGCGGCGGCGGCGGTCGATGGCCGCGGCCCGGTCGCCCACGTGCAATTCGATGCCATGCTTCTCGTACCAGGCCATATTGG
>DASVHB010000479.1:0-5417 GCA_036379195.1 Pirellulales bacterium | reverse complement strand
CGGGCGGTCGCCCACATAGAGCAGATTCAGATCAAGCCCGCCGGCGTGCGCCGCCGAGGCATGGGCGTCGCGCAAGTAATCTCGCACCGTGGCGTGCGATAGCGTGGTGCCATCGGTCGCCGAGCCTTGCCAACTGCGTCCGGAGATTTCGATGCAGGTATCAAATAGGTCCCAGCGCGGGTCGGCGTCGCCAAACGCCGCTCCTTGGGGCCGATAGCGGCAATAGGTGGCGCCGCCCTGCTCGGCCAGTTTTCGCTCGCATCGACCGACGTTATTCCGCCAATGGCTGCTGCGCGAGGCCCAGTATTGCTGCCACGTGCCCGCCAGAGCGATCGTGGCCGCTCGTTCGCCGATTTCTTCGTAAGGTGTAAAACCCGCGAAACGCATCGCATGTTCGCTGCGGCCGCCGTCGTGAGCGTCGCGGTGTACCCAACGCAGCGAGAGCACGTCCCAGTCTTGCGGCCTGGCGCGCAAATACTTGCAGGCGGCGGTGAGCGCCGCGGCCGGCTGCGGCCCAATGGCACCATAAAACACGCCCCAATCGTCGAGCGGGTAGGTGAGCACGCGCAACCGCCCCAGCCGCGTGAGTTCGGTGCGCACGACCAGGGGAATGATACCTAAAGGCTCGTCGTCGGCCCGGACCACGAGCACGCGCAGTTGTTGATTGCGCGCGAAATGTTGCCAATAAACTTCGAGCCAATCGAGCGACTGGAAGAACGACGCGCCGCGGGTCTGGCCCAGCAGCGACCGCCATAGCAGTCGGTAACCATCCAGTGCGGCGAGGTCGTTGATTTCGGTGATGCGGATCATAAGAGCCAGCGGTGGCCCCGGCCTTGTGCCGGGCGTTTGGTGGTACTTCACGGCCTTGTGGCCGACATACCACCAAGCAACCGCGATGCCGCCCCATTCCATCAACCAATGGCTGCATGTCGCGAGCCATTAAGTCGTTATCGGCTCGCCGGTTAGATGGCCGACGCCCACCCTCTCGCTGCCCGCGGCGACAGTCGCCCTTTGTCAACCACGTTGAAAAAAAGCAACGGTTTTCGCGCGATGCTAATCCGAGCTGATCTTCCCAAGCTTCGCCGCCGCTAGCTTGGCTGTCGCGTTGGACGCTGGGCCGAGTCGTAGATGGTGAATGCAAGAGTTCGTGTCGAGCAGGTGTGTCAAGGCAGTTCCTCGCGGCGTTCGTATTCCTCGCCGTTCAAACAGGAGCAAAAAGGGATCAGATGGATGCGCCAACTGGCAAAAGTTGCCAGTTGCCGTGCGGCTGACTCACCGGTTTCGACGGCCATCGGCGGCGCGCTCCAGCGGCCAAGCGGAACAAGAATTGCTCGCCGCTTGCTCCGTCTCGCGGCGCTCTGTCCCTGGCACGAAAAGGAGTATGCAAAAATGGCCACCACCACCTCCGACCTGCTCGTCGATCGGCTTCTGGAATGGGGCGTGTCGATGATCTTCGGCTACCCCGGCGACGGCAACAACGGCATCATGGAGGCGCTGCGCAAACGGCAGGAAAAAATCCGCTTCATTCAGGTGCGCCATGAAGAGGGCGCCGCCTTCATGGCCTGCGCCTATGCCAAGTTCACCGGCAAGCTGGGCGTGTGCCTTTCGACCTCCGGCCCCGGAGCGGTACACCTGCTCAATGGTCTATACGACGCCAAGCTGGACTTGCAGCCGGTGCTGGCCATCACCGGGCAGACCTATCACGACCTGATCGGCACCGGTTTTCAACAAGAGATTGACATTTTGGCGCTGTACCACGACGTGGCCGTGTTCAGCGAGCAGATTTTGGGGCCTGAGCAAGTGAATCTGCTGGTCGATTCGGCCTGCCGCTCGGCCATGGCGCGGCGGGGCGTGGCGCACCTCGTCTGCCCGGTCGATGTGCAAGACTGGCCGACCAAGGACAAGCACTTCTCGATGATGAACGTGAAGGGCAAACCGCACACCACGTCGCACTTCACTCCCGACGCCGCCGTGCCGCGGGCCGATCTGTTGAAAGAAGCCGCTGGCGTGCTGAACGAGGGCCAGAAAGTGGCCATGCTGGTCGGACAAGGCGCGCTCGGAGCCGGCGATGAAGTCGAGCAGTTGGCCGATTTGCTGGGTGCGCCGGTGATCAAGGCGCTGCTGGGCAAGGCAGTCATTCCCGACGATTCGCCCTATACCACCGGCGGGCTGGGCCTGGTCGGCACGCTGCCCTCGGAAAAAGCGATGGAAGAGTGCGACACGCTGCTGATGATCGGCAGCAATTTTCCCTATGTCAAGTTTCTGCCCGAGCCGGGCAAAGTGCGGGCCGTGCAGATCGACCGCGACGCCGAGCGCATCGGCATGCGCGTGCCGATCGACGTGGGACTGACCGGCGACGCGCGGGCCACCATTCAGGCGCTGATGCCGTTGTTGAAGCCCAAGACCGATCGCTCGTTTTTGCAAAAGGCCCAGGAGCGCTACAAAGAATGGCTTGAACTGATGGACCAGCGCGAGAGTCGCGACGACGTGCCACTGAAGCCGCAGCGCGTGGTTCGCGCGGTGAGCGACCTGCTGGCCGACGACGCGATCTTCACCACCGATTGCGGCACCATCACCACCTGGACCGCCCGGCACATCCGCATCAAGCGGCGACAGATGTATTCGCTTTCAGGCACGCTGGCCACGATGGCGCCCGGCCTGCCGTATGCCAACGCGGCACAGCTCGCCTATCCGGGCCGCCAGGTGGTGGCGGTCGTGGGCGACGGCGGTTTCACGATGCTCATGCAGGAGTTCTTGACCACCGTCAAGTACGAACTGCCGATCAAGATCGTCGTCATCAAAAACGGCGTGCTTGGGCAGATCATGTGGGAGCAAATGGTGTTTCTGGGCAATCCCGAGTTTGGCATTCGCTTGCAGACGTTCGATTTTGTGCGGTTTGCCGAGGCCTGCGGCGCGAAAGGTTTTCGGATCGAGCAGCCGGGCGAGATCCGCTCGACGATGGAGATGGCCTTTAAGACGCCCGGCCCGGTGATCGTGGAAGCGATTACCGACCCTTACGAGCCGCCGCTGCCGGCCCAGGCCAAGCCGAAGCAGGCCTTGCACGTGGCCGAGGCGCTGGCCCGCGGCGAGCCCAACGCCACCCGCATCGGCCTGACGCTGGTGCGCGACAAGGTGCGCGATTACGCGGGTAAATAACAGCTTCGCATTCCATTGCGTTTCGTCCGGTGATTAAGTGCCATGCGCCGTCGCGTGGCCCTCGTCGCCGCCGCCCTTCGACGGGTACATCCGACGGATTTCATTTAAGAATGCAACCGGTTCGAGAATCTGTAGATTCGGATGGCGCTGGCGGAACGACGAGTCGTCCATCAGGTCGAGCAGATCTCGGTCGCGAGTGACTAAATAATCGGCCTTCGCCGCGATCGCCAAGTTCAAATATGGCTCGTCTTTGGGATCTCGTCGGAGCGATTCGATGCGAGGGATGTCGGCTATGACTATGGAGTTGTTCTCTGCAGATCGTAGGAACGCCTCGACGCCTTCGAGCGTGAGCAATGGAAATTTGCGCAGTGTTTTTTCGCGCGTCAACACGTCGCGCAATTCAGCGAGTATATCGGCGCTAAGAAAGAGAGTAATGCGTAATTGATCGACGAGTCGAAAGCATGCGCGCGCCGGCCCTGCCGGTCGACCGGCGCCTTGCAAGAAGACCATGCAGTCAAAAACGACGCGAGGCGTCATCCCGTCTTGCCTTGTTTTTCCTGCCAGACATCCTCACGCGCTTCCTCAAAAAACTCGTCGAACTCGTCGTCGCTGACGCCGCTCGCCGCGACCGCGTCGGCAAAAGGTCCGCAGCTTTCCACCAGACCGTCAGCTTTGGCAATCTTCTCTTTAACAGCCTGCAGAACGAACTCACCGATCTCTTGCCCGCTGCGCGCGGCGTGCTGCCGAAGCGAGGTTTCCAAGTCAGTCGGAAGATGGATGGTAACAGTCATCGCTTGCTCGTTTGCGTTCAGACAGTCATGCCCCAGCCTAGCGGCAGCCAACTTTCTCTCTCGACAATTATACCCCGCCCCATTGCGACCGCCATTGCGGGCGGCATGAAAAATGCCCCGCCAAAGCTGCGCGAAAATCCCGAATGCCCTTAGCCCCCGCGTGATCTTATGGCTCTGCAACTGTTGCCGGTGATTTCTCGTCCACCCGTGCGCCCCGCCGACGAGGCGCCCGACATCGACGCTCAAGCGCTGGCCGCCGAGCTGCGGCGGCATGTGTCGGGCGAGGTGCGGTTCGACGCCGGCAGCCGTGCGCTCTATACGACCGACTCGGCCATTTTTCGGCGCGTGCCCATTGGGGTGGTGTTGCCGCGCAACGCCGACGACGTGGCCGCCACGCTGGCCGCCTGCCGCAAGTACGGCGCGCCGGTGCTGCCCCGCGGCGGCGGCACCAGCATCAGCGGCAATAGCTGCAATCTGGCCGTCGTCATCGACATGTCGAAGTACATGAATCGCATCCTCGAGCTCGATCCCGGCAGCCAGACCGCCCGCGTGCAGCCGGGCGTCATCTGCGATTCGCTCCGCGAAGCCGCCGAAAAACATCATCTGACGTTCGCCCCCGATCCCTCGACCCACAACCGCTGCAACCTGGGCGGCATGATCGGCAACAACTCGTGCGGCACTCACTCGATGATGGGCGGACGCACCGCCGACAACATTCATGAACTAGATGTTTTCACCTACGATGGAACGCGGATGCGCGTCGGCCCCGCCGACGAAGATGAGATCAATCGCATCGTGTCGGCGGCGGGCCGGCGCGGAGAAATCTACGCCCGGCTGCGGATGATCCGCGGCCGCTATGCCGAGTTGGTCCGCCAGCGTTACCCCCAGATTCCGCGGCAATGCTCAGGCTACAATCTCGATCAACTGCTGCCCGAAAAGGGTTTTCATGTCGCGCGGTCGCTGGTGGGTTCGGAGGGAACGTGCGTGGTGGTGGTCGAGGCCACCTGCCGGTTGGTTCACAGCCCGCCCGAGCGAATTCTGGTGGTGGCGGGCTTTCCCGATATCGCCACGGCCGGCGACTATGTGCCGTTGATCCGCGAGCACGAGCCGACGGGGTTGGAGGGCGTCGATGACTACCTGGTCGATGCGCTGAAGGCCAAAGCCCATCAGGTCGAAAAGCTGCCGCTGCTGCCCGAAGGCCGCAGTTGGCTGTATATCGAGTTGGGCGCTGAGGAACATGCCGAAGGTCTGGCGAAGGCCGAGCGGCTGGTCAACCGTCTGCGCAAGCAGCCCGGCGTGGTTTCCGCCGAGGTGTTTGCCGACAAAGACGTCGCCAAAAAGCTGTGGGACATTCGCCACGAGGGGCTGTCGCTTTCTCACGTGCCGGGCGTCGGCGCCTTGTGGCCCGGCTGGGAAGACGGCGCCGTGGCCCCTGAGCAAGTCGGAGACTACCTGCGCGAGCTGCGCAAG
>DASVHB010000478.1:0-8505 GCA_036379195.1 Pirellulales bacterium | reverse complement strand
CTTGTTGCCGCGGGCGAAATCGAATTTCTCCACCGCCCGAATCAACGACATATTGCCATCGCTGACCAACTCGAAAAAGTTGTCGGCCGGACCCACGTGCCGCTTGGCAATCGACACCACCAGCCGCAGGTTTGCGCGGATGATCTGGTTCTTCGTCGTCACGGCTTCTTCGTAAAGCCGCTCGATCTGGTCCATCAGGCTCGTCTTTGCGCGTGCCGGGTCGAGTTGCTCGCGCAACTTGCTGGCCCGGTGTTTCAGGTAGTTCATCTTGCGGAACAGATAGACCTCTTGCTCGCGCGTGAGCAAGCTGACCTCGTATAGGCTGGCCAGGTACGGCGGCAGGCCGCTAGGCAGACGGCTTTTTTTGCCAGCCGTCGCGGCTTCGGGCATGTCGCCGAGAATCTCCTTTTCGACGCCTGCCCGATCGAACCTTTCGTTGGGGATGCAATCGAGCGGCAGCTCCATGATCCGCACCGCCCGCATCTCGTTCAGGATGCGGTAGATGCTGGTCTTGGTGCGGTTGAATTCTTTGGCCAGGGCCTCGACCGAGACGCCGCGGCGGTGCTTCTGATCGATCTTGCGCTTGGTCTCGTCGGTAAGCGGCCCGGTGCTTTCGGGAAAGACGGCCAGATCGGGATGCTCCGAGTCGAACGCCTTGAGCGTATAGCGAATGGTTTCGACGCTGCGGCCCATGCGTTCGGCCAAGCGCTTCGTGACGTCGGCCGGGCAGCCGCCCGCCCGGGCCATGCGGCGAGCGCGGTCGATGATGTTCGATCGCTCGAAGTCGCTGAGTTGGCTGAAACGGGCGCCACGGCTGATTCGCTCTTCGTTGCGTTTCACGAAGCGGTCGACTGAGCTTTGCAGGAAGCCCACGCGTTTGCGGCCGTCGAACATAAAGCGGCGGCTTACCAGCCCCTGCTGACGCCAGCGCGAAATGGTCTTGGTCGAGACGCGAAATTGCTTGCTGAGATCTTCGACCGTCAGCACGGGTTCGCCCGCGGCGTCTGCCGGCAGATTGGCGGCGTCCGAAACGTCTTCGACAAACAGCCGCAGGTCGTGCTGGGCGGCATCGCCGCTCATTTTGACGTTCAGGTGCGACTCGGGCCGAAAATCGGTGATCCGATAGCAGAGATACTCGTAGGTATACGTGCGGCCGGGGTCGAGTTCCGACAGCAATCGCTCAGCACGATTGGCCTGATCGAGCTTTTTATCGCGCGGAGCATAACGCACCTGCTGATCGCGCAGCTCACGCAGCGTCGAATTGAGATAATCCTTGTGCATCGCCATCCTCTTCTTCCGACTCGAACCGAGCGGTGTTCCCTGCGACTCCTCGCCCGCTACGGCCCACGGTCCTTTTTAGTTGTTTGCTGCCCTCGACAAGCCCCTATCGCCCCCGCCCCTCGCTGATCAATGGGGGCAAATCCTTTGCCCGTGCCACGAATTCCGTCTGACCCTTCCTACGCAACAAAGTGTCATTTGGCCTATGAAAAGTTCGCATTGCGGAGGAGATTCTTGACTGCGACATGCCCGCCTCGCCGTGGGATTTCAGCGTAAGTCTAATTGCTTCTTGGGTTTTTGTAAATCATGCGCAACGCGGACGCGATCGCAGAAAAATTAAAGTACCGCTCCGCTACCACCTATAGCGAAGTGCGTCGCCACGGCGTTCCGTGACAACCCCCGCACTGGGTGGCACACCAGAAAGCGCAGAGATCTGAGTCAATACGATGGCGCGCGTGCCGCAAAACCGCGCAGCGTGCCTTTGCCGCACGAGGCGCCGCCATTAGTTCCGAATCGAAGTGCCTCTGCGGGCGGTCTGTGTGGTAGTGCCTGCCTGAGACTGAGCGAGCCGCGCGCTAAACTGCTCGGCGGCCGGCGAGAGTAGATGATGCGAATCGACAAACTGCTCGTCGCTCATCCAGTCGTGGGCATCGACCACGGGAATCGCAAAACGGCGGCTCAGGCCGGCGACGTAATCGGCTACCTGCTGCCAAGCTCCCGGACGATACCAGCCTTGGAAGGTGGGCCCCTCGGGCATTACCACCAGAGCGGCGGCAATGTGCTCGCGGTGGCAGATTTCGAGCAGTTCTTCCAGCGCCGCGCAGGCGGGGCCACCGAGCTGGTAGTTGGTCAGCAGATCGATGTATTCGCGTTTCGCTTGCCTGAGACCCGCGGAGCGCCGCTGGGAAGAAACCGCCGCAGGTTCCAGGCGGTTCCAGCCGCCTGGGTCGAACTGTGCCAACAGGTGCCCGCAACCTTCGGTCGGCAGCAGCCGCGGCCAGATCACGCGCTGCAGTGCAAACCGATGGGAATACGCCGGGACGCACCAGGCCGCATACCACGCCGGCGTGAGGCTGGTTGGCAACCCCACCGCTTGAGTGAAGCGTTCGATCAGTGCAATCTCGCGCCGCCAGAGTCGTTCGGGCGGAAACTGGCCAAAGTCGAACGCCGGATTCGCCGCGGTCAGCATGGGAGGAAATACTTCGACCAGTAGCAGGTCGGGACGGATGCCATCGGCCAGCAACCGCCGCAGACAGACCAATTGGGTCAGTGGTCCCGCGCCGGGCACGCCAAAATTGTAGGCCACCGTGGGCCGATGGCGCGAAGCGGCCACTTCTTCCCACTTGGCTGCGTCGAAGGCATGGACGGTGCGCGAGCTGCCAAGCATGATCGCCAGCGGCTTTTCGGGGCCGCCCGCCGCGATGCGCCGCCGCAACTGGTGCAGCTTGTCTCCATACAGCGGGTCGCGGAGCTGTGGCAGCCACAGCTCGATGCCGATGGCCAACGAAAGCTGGATTGCCGCGAAACCGAGCAGGCCCCAGCACAGGGATGTGCGGGCGTGGCGGGGCAATGAAATGTGTCGAGACATGGCTGGATGGGAGATCTGTAGGAAACCGACTCCGTGCCGTTCCGCGCTAATTGGTTTTGAAAAACAAGACGGCCATCGTATGCATAAGGCCGTAGGGCGGGCCGAGCGCAGCGAGTCCTACCATCGGGCAGCACCTCAGCGCGGCATCGAACGAACGGCAAACGGTGGGACTCGCTGAGCTCGGCCCACCCTACGCGGCATCGGCGGAACCCCGTGGAGGGCGGGACTGATGCCGAGGAGCAGTTCACGGAACGGCATCGGCAAGCCTCTGCCCAGCAACCGGCGGCTAGATATCGCAAACTAGCACCGAAATCGCTTCTGGGCGGATCGTAGCACGCCGCCGCCATCCGCCCAAGATCAGGCATCAGACCGACTGGCCGCACCAGCTTGCCCGAACTGTGCATTGTGACAATCGAGCGGGTTTTCCATTGAACTACCTCTCGCCGGTAGGACGATCTAGCGCTAGGAGAAGCGCGTCGATCGCAGGGTGGCATGGCATGATGAACTATCGCCGGTGGGTTGTTTATATTGCATTGTACTGCGCGGGGCCGGTTAGCCTGGCCCGGGCCGAGTCGTACTCGCTCACTTCCGAGTCGGCGCCCGCCGAGACCTTGCGCGTCGAAGTGCAGGTCGACGTCGGCGGAGATCTGAAGCTGACCGAAGAGGGCAAGGTCCGTGCGCTCAAGATGAGCGTGTCGGGCAAGCTGGTGTACGACGAGAAGCTGCTTTCGGGCGAGGCCGCCGCCAACGCTTCCGGAAGAGAGGCGAGCGATACTGAAAGCCCCGCGGGCAACCTAGCCGCTATGCGGCGCTCGGTGCGGCGGTACAAGACCGCCGAAGCCGTCATCAAAATCGACCAGGGCGGCGTCGAGCCAAAGCTGCGGGCCGATCGCGGGCTGGTGCTGGCCGAAGCGGGCGGCGGCAGGGCGACGCTGTGCAGCCTGGCCGGGCCGCTGACGCGCGAAGAGCTCGATCTCATCGATGTGCCGGCTAATAGCCTGGTGCTGAACGACCTGTTGCCGAACCGGGCCGTCGAAATCGGCGACCGTTGGCAACATAGCGACGACTTGATGGCGGCTCTGCTGGGGCTCGACGCCGTCGGACAGAGCAACGTCTTTAGCGAGCTGAAAGAAGTCACCGGCGGACGGGCGAAAATTGAGTTCTCTGGGCGAGTGTTCGGCGCCGTCGGCGGAGTGGCCACCGAAATCGAAGTCAAAGGCAAGTATCGCTACGATCTTGCGCAGCATCGCGTGACCGGGGTTGGCTTGCTGGTGAAAGAGCAACGCTCGATCGGCCACGTAACCACCGGGCTGGACGTGGTCGCCAAAGTCCAACTGGCCCTGGCGCCGACCAAGGGCGACGACGAGCTGAACGAAATCGAACTTGATCAGATTCCGCCGGACGCGCGACAAGAGATGCTGCTCTTGGAATGCCAGTCGCCGACCAAGAAGTTCAGCATCCTGCACGAGCGAGACTGGCACCTGATGAGCGATGCGGGCGATTTGCTGGCTTTGCGTTATGTCGACCGGGGCGAACTGGTGGCGCAGTGCAATGTATCGGCGCTGCCCGACGTGCAGCCAGGCCACGAGCCGCCGCTGGCCAAGTTCCAGGCTGATTTGGAAAAGTCGCTGGGCGACAATTTTGGCCGGTTTTTGGAAGCCAGCGAGTCGGGCGATTCGGCCGGGCATTATATCTATCGCGTGGTGGTCGAAGGCCGCGTCTCCGAGCTGCCGATCGAGTGGCATTACTATCTGGTGGGCGACCGGCAAGGCAGGGCGGCGGTGTTTGCCTTTACCGTCGAGCAGGAACTTGCCGAACGCCTGGCCGATCACGATCGGGCGTTGATCTCGACGTTGACGTTTGCCGACCGCGCGCCCGAAGCCACTCCGACGCCCGCCCCACGCGGCAAGCGTGCGGCGGCTGCCCGCGGCAAGCACCAGTCGGCAGCCGCGCGCGGCGCGAAGCGGCGGTAGAGCATGGTAGCTGTCATCGTAGCCGCTCTGTAGGGAACGGACTCCGTGCCGTTCCGCCGCGTTACGAATCCGCGTTGTCCTTAAGGAGCGGCTGTGGATGGGACAGAGCCTGGGCTGCGCAAAATGCGTGACTACGGTCACCCGCGGTTGGTTCCGGTTTTGTGCCACTCGAATAATCGCACATTTTGCGCAGCCCAGGCAGAGCCTAAGCGATGCCCCGGCGCGTTTTAGCCCGCATTGCGCACCAACCCGAAGCGTAAGCGAGGACGAGAACCCGACTTACCTCGCTTACGCGTCGGGTTGGTATGGGGCGCGCTGTTCGGCGGCTCTGGGGCGGGTGCTCGGTCGATGGACTACATGAAGCTACTGCTGGCGAATGGTGGCCGAATTTTGTTCAAATCGCCCCAGGCGTAACGACTTAGCAAGGCGTGATCTCGTCGTCCAGATCGGCCAACGGATCGCGAAAAAACTGCTGCAGTGACAAACTGAAGCCAGGCAAGACGTCACCGCCAGTCAAGATATCGTGCTCGGTGAGCAATTGAGCGGTTCCTGGCGCGGTGAAAACTTGCACCGTCCGCTGACGCGGATCAAAGTACCACACCAGCCGCACGCCGGCCTCGAAATAATCCGTCAGCTTACGCGACATTTCCTGCGACGTATTACCTTCGCTTAAAATCTCGGCGGCAAGATCGGGCACCAGCGATGGGACCGGCTCGCGCGGCATACGCCCCTGCGGAAATTTCTCGCGCCGGGCAAAAGCGGCGTCAGGGATGCGTACCAGCCCGGCAAACAGCCGCATCATGCCCGCTTCGCCGCTCACGATTCCAAGCTTGCGGGGCTTCACAAAATTCGCCAGCACTCGCACCAGCTCGACCGCAAGGCACGATTCCAAAGATCCCATGACCTTCTCCACCAGGACGCCGTCGACCAGCTCGCACAGACGTTTGTCCCTCGCTTCGATTTCGGCAACATCGCTCTCCGTAGCGGTGCCGGGAACGGGAATCGTGCGGATACGCCAGGCGGGCATCGCACCGAAACGCTGCGTCAAATCGACCAGCGTGACATTGCTCGATGGATTTTCGACTTGAAACATACGCGACTCCTAGGATGCAATTCCTATTTTGTTCGTCGGTGGGCGGCACTGCAATCGGCCATTCGCGGTTCATGGAACGACACGCAGTAAACGACACGGAGTTCGTCCGCTAGTGGGCCCTGCCAATTGAAGCCGGTAATCCCGAGATCGCGGCATCCCTACTCTAGCCCGTGACACCGCAAATGTTTATGCTGACTCAGATGCAAGACCGAGTTTTTAACTTTGCGCCCGGCCCGGCGGTGCTGCCGCTCAAGGTGCTTGAAGAAGCCCAGCGCGACCTGTTGGCCCTGCCCGGTGTGGGCATTTCTCCCCTGGAAATCAGCCACCGCTCGCCCTGGTTCGACGGCGTGCTGAACGAAACCGAAGCCAACCTCCGCCGCCTGCTGAGCATCCCCGACAATTATCGCATCGTCTTCATGCAGGGAGGCTCGCGGTTGCAATTTTCGTTGGTGGGCATGAACCTGCTGCGCGGCGGACGCAGCGCCGATTACCTGGTCACCGGCACCTGGGGCCAAATGGCCATCCAAGAAGCCGCTCGTGAAGGCACGGCGCGGGCCGCCTGGCATGGCAAGCCGCACAACTTCGACCGGCTGCCCGCCGATCACGAGCTCGACCTCGACCCCAAGGCGGCGTATGTTCATATCACCTCGAACGAAACGATCCAAGGCGTGCAGTTCGCCCGTGAGCCCGAGGCGGGCGGCGTGCCGCTGGTCTGCGATGCTTCGAGCGACTTTCTCTGCCGGCCGCTGCCGATGGAGCGTTACGGACTGATCTATGCCTGCGCCCAGAAAAACGCGGGACCGGCGGGCGTCACCGTAGTAATCATCCGCGACGACTTGCTGGAGAGCATCGGCGACGGCCTGCCCACCATGCTCGATTATCGGGCATACGTCAAAGAGAAATCACTCTTGAATACACCGCCGGTATTCGCGGTCTATCTGGTGATGCTCGTCACGCGCTGGCTGCTCGACGACGTGGGCGGCTTGGCCAAGATGCACGAGATCAACCGCCGCAAATCGCAGATGCTTTACGAGGTAATCGACCAGAGTCAGGGCTTTTATCGCGGCCATGCCCAGCCCGGCAGCCGCTCGCTGATGAATGTCACCTTCCGCCTGCCCGACGACGCCACGCAAGACGAGTTCGTCAAGCAAGCCAAGGCCCGCGGGCTGGTCGAGCTGAAGGGGCATCGCTCGGTCGGCGGCATTCGGGCCTCGGTGTATAACGCCATGCCGATGGAAGGCGCCGAAAAACTGCGCGACTTCATGCGCGAGTTCGCCAAAATCAAGTGACGACACCTCGGGTCAAAGGAGTGAAAACCATGAATCGCCTGTTGCTGCCGCTGGTGTTCGTGTCGTTGGCTGCCGGCTGCGGGCAGAAAGATGTTGGCACGGGCAGAGATTCCGCCGCACCCGCCTACGCGCCGCCTGCGACGACCTCGAATGACACAGCCGTGGAAGATCAGCAAGCTCGTGCTCCCGAGGCGGCGGACGAAGATGTCGATCGGGCAGCATCGGAAACAGCTTCGGAAACCCCGCCATCCCACGCCAAAGATGATTCGCCGCCGCCGCCCGACGAAGAACTGAACGGCGACGATTCACAGGCCAGCGATACCGCGGCCACCGCTGCTAAAGCGGGCGCTCCGGACTCCGATGCCAATCGCACGGCCGCGGCCGAAGAACTAGCGGCCGATCTCGCCGACATTACACCCGATGCATCGGCCGGCCAGCCCAAAGGCACGCGATCGAAGCTGTTTCGCGGGCTTGCCAATTCGGTCAGCCGGGCAGTGATGAAGACGTTCGCCGAACCCTCTGCCGCGCCGGCCCCGCCGCCTGAAGACGATCCCTTCCCCAACGGCGAGCCAGCGGATGCCGATTCGGATGTGAACCGCTGAACTGCGTTGGAGTGATCTATGCATACATTTACGGCGGTGATTGAGCGTTGCCCAGACACTGGGCTGCTCGTCGGTTACGTCCCCGGATTCCCGGGTGCTCATTCCCAGGGCGAAACACTGGACGAATTGAATAGGAACCTGGAAGAGGTCATCGGCATGCTGCTTGAAGACGGCGAACCGAAGCTGGAGTCTGAATTTGTCGGCACTCAGACGATCCAAGTGGCGTGGCCACCGGCTCGCCCGGTGGTTGCTGACGCTGGTTTCTAGAGAGACGCCCGATCGCCCTTCCCTAAGGTGTGCCGCTGGCTGTCCGCCCGCCTGCGGCGGGCGGACAGCCAGCGGTACACGGCGGAAAAGTAGGCGCGGATAACGGCCTTTTTGTAGACGGCCAACGTGACGCTCCAACCGGGCAAGCCGGTGGCATCTTGGCGAAACAAAAGCAAAACCAAGACTAAGCCGCTACGACCACGCATTTTTCGCAGCCCAGGGTTGGACGCCACTTCGCTGATTGACAGGCGGGCTCGGCAGGGTATTCTGACTCGTTTAGGTCGCCATCGACAAAATCCACAACGGAGGTCGCCCCCATGAAGACATTTTGTGCTTCCGCAATTGCGCTGGTCGCCCTTTGCGGCTGCGGTCAGCAGCCCTCGAACATCAAAGGCGGCACACAAACCGCTGCTCC
>DASVHB010000477.1:0-3462 GCA_036379195.1 Pirellulales bacterium | reverse complement strand
AAACACGGCCACGTCGACAGCAACGTCTCGCCGGCTTCATCGGAATCATTGATAGCGGCGACGGAACACTTTCGCAGAACTGCGGCGAACGATTCACGGATATACTCGTTGAGAAGCGGCGCCAGGGCCATTTGTGATTCTTACCGACGCCGGCCCACTAGTCGCACTCGTCAACCGCGGCGATATGCACCATGCGGACTGCGTTGCCGTTGTGCAGGCATCGCCCGGCGAAACGTTGCGGTCGACGTGGCCGTGTTTCACGGAAGCGATGTACCTGGTGCGTCGCCTTGGCGGCCCCGCAGCGGTGACGGCACTCTGGGACATTCACCGCGCGGGCGATTTGGTCCTCTTCGACCTCTCCACGGACGATGTCACGCGGATTGATCATCTTATGCACAAGTATTCCGATCTGCCGATGGACCTTGCCGATGCCTCGCTCGTGGCCGCCGCCGAGCAACTCAAGCTTCGGCAAGTCTTCACGCTCGATAGTCACTTTCGGATTTACCGGTTAGCCGATGGATCGACACTTGACGTCGTTCCTTAATGCCAAAAGCGATGCGTCATGGAACTGACGGAAGCCGCTGCTTTGACCGCTTCACACGACTCTCTCACCGCCCCTCAGCGCGAAGCCGTCGAACACATCGACGGCCCGCTGTTGATTCTGGCCGGGCCGGGCAGCGGCAAGACGCGGGTCGTCACGCACCGCATCGCCCACTTGCTCGGGCACGGCATTCCGCCTCGGCAGATCCTGGCCCTCACGTTTACCAATAAAGCGGCGGAAGAAATGAAAAGCCGGTTGGCGCTGCTGGCCCCCGGCGAAGCGGTGTGGATGGGCACGTTTCATCGCTTTTGCGCCCGGCTGCTGCGGCAATACGCCCCGCTGGTTGGCTTGGCCGAAAACTACACCATCTACGACACCGACGACAGCGCCGCCATGCTCCGCCGGACATGTCACGAGGCCGACTTGGGCGTCATCCACTTCACGCCACACCAGATCGGCTCGGCCATTAGCTGGGCCAAAAACAATCTGATTCTGCCTGATCAATATCAGCCGCGCATCGGCCAGCCGCTGGGCGCGGTGGCGGCCCGTGTGTATCCGATCTATCAGAGCCGCTTGTTGCAGGCCAACGCCGCCGATTTCGACGATTTGCTGCTGCACGTGGCCACGCTCTTGCGGCAGAACCCCGAGCTGCGTGCCACGCTCGACGAGCGATATCGCTTTATCCTGGTCGACGAATATCAAGACACCAACCTGGCGCAGTACGCCATCGTGCGGGCGTTGTCGGTCGATTATCCGAACCTGGCCGTCACCGGCGATCCAGACCAGTCGATCTATGGTTGGCGCGGGGCCAACATCAAGAACATCTTGGAGTTTGAGCACGATTACCCGAATGTTCGAGTCGTGCGGCTGGAGCAAAACTATCGCAGTACGCGACGCATTTTGCGGGCGGCGGACGAGCTGATTTCGCACAACGTGCGGCGGAAGCACAAGGAGCTGTTTACCGAAAACGAAGAGGGGTCGCCCGTCCGCCTGGTGCGCTACGGCACACAGCACGATGAAGCGCGGCACATCGCCCAGCAGATTGCCGAGGCGGTTCGCGGTGGGCGGCGGCGGCCCCGCGACTTCGCCGTGTTCTACCGCACCAACGCGCTGTCGCGCACGCTTGAAGCGTCCTTGCTCGAACGCGGCGTGCCGTATCAGATGGTCAACGGCGTCGAGTTTTACCAGCGCAAAGAGATCAAAGACATGCTGGGTTACTTGATGCTGCTCAACAACCCGCGCGACGATATGGCGTTTTTAAGGGTGATCAACACGCCGCCCCGCGGCATCGGCAAGACGACCGTCGAGCGGCTCAACGCCCACGCGGGCCGCAAGGGAAAGACGCTGCTCGAAGCGGCGCGCGAAAGCGGACTGATCGAGGCGTTGCCCAAAAAAGCCGCCGTCACCGTGGCGAAGTTTGTGGCCTTGTTCGACCGGCTCAATTTGGTTTCGATGGACCCGGTCGAAGAAATCCTAGGGCACGTCTTGCAGGAAACCGGCTATGATCTTCCCCTGCGCGAAAGCGAGCTGGCCGAAGACCAGGACCGGCTGGCCAACATTCAAGAATTGCTCACCGCCGCCCGGCAGTTCGACGAGCGCACGCCCGGCGAAGGGCGCCTGGAAGAGTTTTTGGAAGAAGTTTGCCTGGTCAACGATGTCGATGCCTGGGAAGCCAGCGACGATCGCGTGGCCCTGATGACGCTGCACGCGGCCAAGGGACTGGAGTTCCCGGTGGTGTTTATCGTGGCGTTGGAGCAAGGGGTGCTGCCGCATGAGCGCAGCATGCACGACGACAACGCCATGGAAGAAGAACGCCGGCTGTTATTCGTTGGCATCACGCGGGCGCGGCAAGAGCTGCAACTTAGCTTGACGCGCGAACGCGAGTTTCGCGGGCAGCGAAAGCTGTCGATTCCCAGCCCGTTTGTTCACGAGCTGCCGCTGGCCGAGATCGAGCGGCTGGGAACATGGGACGACGGCGCGGTTTCGAGCGGCCAGGCAAATGCTTGGGCTGATGCCGACGATGGCTTCGAGCCTCACGCCGACCACGACGAACCGGTCTGGTCGCCGCCGGGCGACGTGGAACACGGCATCGCCGAGGAAGATTCGCTACTCTCGTTTCCTCCGAAAGAGAATAACGCTCCTTTACCGAGGAGTGAGAGCCTTCCGAACGGCTTACGTCTGCCGGGCCTGACCACCGCCGCCGACTTGGCCGCCGGCGAAGCGCTGGCCAACGAACGTTTTCATCAGGGCATGGACGTGCTGCATCCTGAATATGGGCAGGGAAAAATCGTCACCCTTTCCGGAAGCGGCCTCCGCCGTACGGCCACCGTCGAGTTTGCCGCCGGCGAAAGGAAATTCGTTTTGGCACAAAGCCCGCTAACGCCAGTGGCTGAGACGTAGGTCAGGCTTTCTAGCCTGACACGATTGCTCGATTCGCTCGCTGCGGTTAGAAACGTTATGAGAACTCCGGCCCCCGATGAAACAACACTTGAGCAAGGACTCAAGATGACGTGGCGCGAGCTGAAATTGCGACTCGACGCGATGCCGGCTGATGTGCTCGACCAGGCTGTTCTTTATGTCGAGCCTTACGACGACCGAGTCCTCGTGGAACCAGATTTCATTTCGGCGGTGGAAGACATCGCCGATTGCGACGGGCGACCTCGTGTCAGGGCGGGTCAGCTTCTGCTCGGTTAACGCTTGGCCACCGGTAACGGGCCACCGCCGGGGCATCGCCAAGGCTCTGCCTGGGCTGCGCAAAATGCTCGGTTATTCGAGTGACACGCCCTATTGCTTCAGGGTGGAACAGTGCCATGCCACCGGCTTGCCCGGTGGTTGCTGACGTTGGTTTCTAAAGAGATGTACGAAGCGCCCCCCTCTCGTTCACCGCCGGCGGTCCGCCCCCCCACCGCGGGCGGCCCGCC
>DASVHB010000476.1:0-2522 GCA_036379195.1 Pirellulales bacterium | reverse complement strand
ACCGCGTCATGCGAGACCGCCACGTTCAGCGGCGAGCGCCCCTGGCGCGTGTGGTTGTAGACAATGACGTGCCGGCCGTCGCGGAGCGTGACGGCGTCGATGCCCGAATTCGGATTTGGCAGCGACGTCGCCGTCATTTGGTCCCACGACTTGCCACCGTCGTCGCTGCTGATCTGAAACACGCTGCCTTGCCGCGTGCGGCCCACCGCTTTGAGCTTGCCGCCGGGCAGAACCAGAATGCTCGGCTGAATTGCGCCGAACTGCACGCCGTCGTTCAGCGGCCCGGTCGCCTGCCAGGTGGCGCCTAAGTCGCTGGTGCGCTCGAAGTGAATTTGCCAGCGGCTTGGCTTTTCGGTCGATTCGGTGCTCGACGGGCACAGCAGCTCGCCCCCGGCCAGTTCGATCGGCTTATTCTTGATCGGCCCGAGGATACCATCAGGCAGCCGCCGCGGCTCAGACCAGGCCTGGCCGCCGTCGCGCGAGGTCATGAGCATGCCCCACCAACGGTTCGGCGATGGTCCGACTTTATAGAACAGCAGCATCGGCCCCGCCTGAGGTTGAAACAACACGGGGTTCCAGGTGGGATAGCGAGCTGCCTTCGCGCCATCAGCGTCTTGTGTCACGCCGGTGGCCACCTCGACCGGAGCGGACCATTTGCCATCCACCCGCCGCGAGAGCCAAATGCCCACGTCGGGATGTTTTTCTTCGGTGCCGCCGAACCAGGCCGCCACCAGCGCGCCCTGGCTTTCCGCCAAGGTTGACGCGTGGCACTGCGGGAAAGGCGCCGTCTGGTAGATGAATTCTTGCAGCACCACGCCCGGCTGCTTGGCTATCTCATCTGCCAGGGCCAGTGTTGAGCCGAGGATGGCCGCTAGCAACAGGGACAAGGCGATCGTGAAACTGCCGGGCTGGATTCGTGTGGCAGGCATCAGCATCTCCGAGAGAACGAGGGCCGAGCGTCGATTTTAGACGCTACCCACGATCTGCGAAAGAATCTGCTTGACGGCGTCCACCTTAATCAAACTAGCGTCATCGAACGGCCGTCAACTCCGCCAGTCATTTACTTGCTCGCCGGGCAGCCGCGGTGCATAGTGGTAAAGGACACGTCTAGCTCTGCGAACCTTATCTTGTCCCTTCGACCGCAAAGGTCTTTTTCAACGGCGGGCAGCAATTCGATATGGCGATCGCCCCTGGCCTCTCGCATTACGTTCCGCTGCCTTATGGCGCTTGGGGGGCATTTCTGCGCGATCCGCTGGCGTTTCAGTCGCAGGCGCGCGAGCGGTTTGGCGACGTGTTCCGTTTTCGCGTCGGCCCATTGGTGAATCATTTCGTCTATCATCCCGAGCACGTCCGCCGGGTATTGCACGACCATCAAAAAAACTATCTGCGCGGTTGGCACTACCGCATCTTGCGGAAACTATTCGGCGACAACCTGACCGTCTCCGAAGGCGCCTTTTGGCTGCGGCAGCGGCGGCTGGCCCAGCCCGCGTTTCATCGGCAGCGATTGCCCGAATATGCCAACGTCATGGTCGAGGCGGCCTGCGCGCTCGTCGAGCGTTGGCAGGCGGGCGGCCCCGAAGCAAAACAAATCGAGGCCCGGCGCGAGATGTCGCATCTGACACTGGCCATCACCAGCCGCACGCTGTTCGATCGCGATGCCAGCCACGAGGCCGACGAAGTGGGTAGCGCCTTCCGCGCGATGGGGCAATACTTCGAGCAGGTGTTCAGTCATCCGGTGAGCACGCCGCCCCGATGGGTGCCTACGCCGGGCAATCGTCGCTTCAACAAGGCGGTGGCAACGCTCAATCAGGTCGTGACGGCGATCGTTCACGAGCGGCGGCGCAACGAGGCCGATCGCGGCGACCTGCTTTCCATGCTCATTCAAGCCCGTGATGAAGAAACCGGCGAGCAAATGACCGACGAGCAGCTTCGCAGCGAAATCTTGAATTTCCTCTTGGCGGGCTACGAGACGACGGCCACCGCGCTTACCTGGACCTGGTACCTGTTGGCCTCGCACGAGACGGTCCGAAAGCGCGTGTGCGAGGAGATTCAAACCGTGATGGGCGATCGGCTGCCGACGGCGGCCGACGCAGCGCAGTTGCACCTCACGCGGGCGGTCATCCAGGAGTCGCTGCGGTTGTATCCGCCCGTCTGGGCATTGCCGCGGCGAGCGGTGGCCGACGACGAAATCGGCGGCTATCGCATTCCCGCGGGGTCGACCGTGGTGCTTTGCCCTTACATCACGCACCGGCACCCGGCGTTCTGGGATTCGCCCGAAGAGTTCGATCCGGGGCGGTTTACGGCCGAGCGCATCGCCGGCCGCGCAAAGGGGGCGTATTTCCCGTTCCTGGGCGGGCCGCACCTATGCATAGGCCAGGAGTTTGCGCTGCTGGCCATGCAACTGGTAGTGGCCCGCGTACTGCAAGCGTTTGACATCGGCATCCCGCCTGGGCAAAACATCCGCCCGACGGCTTCGCTTGGTTTGTGGCCCAATGCACCGGTGTGGCTGACAGTGAGCAGCC
>DASVHB010000475.1:0-2898 GCA_036379195.1 Pirellulales bacterium | reverse complement strand
CGGCGCAGCAGCTTTTCCAGTTCCGCGATCCTGCGGTCCCGTCGTTCGAGTTCCTTCTCGTACCAGGCGGCGTCCATGCCCTATCGTCTAACACGCGTCGCCAGTATAAAGCAATGTCAGTTTCCAGAATGGGCAGCTACGTAATCATGCGTCGCTGTTCAATTCCAAACGCGGTCGCTCGTCGTGTTGGAACATCTGATACTACGCTGGCCACAAGGGCCAGGACTACCTGGCGCGCCGCCGGCGCGGCGGGACGGTCGTCTCGGCGCGATCGGGCCCAAGGCTGCCCGAGGCGTCTGAGCTGCGCCATTGCTCAAGCAGCGCCCGCAGGCGCTTGGCATGCGGAGCCGTGTCGGCAACGCCTTCGCCCAGATGGTCGATCGCATATTGCAGAAGCTCCGGATCGCGGTTCTTGCGCAACGCCATGTCGAGCTTGAAGGTCAGTACAGCCACCGGGCAACTGGCATGAATCTTGGCAGACTTATTCAAACCATAGACCAGCGACGGAATGGCCGCGGGATTGAGCCGATCGAAGTCGTGCTTTGCCAGGTCGGCCTCCGTGCGCGCAAGCCTGCCAAGATCGGCTTCGATAAACCGATCGACGATGTCAAGATAACGCTGTTGCTCGGCGGAGGTGGGGCGAGGAGTGTCATCGGGCAGAACGACTTTTTCAACGGAGTTTTTTGCGGTTATTTGCTCGGCGGCCGAGGACGACACAGCCCTGGCGTCGATAGCAGGGGGCGAAGCTTGCTCACGCGGCTTTTCCGTAGACGCGATCGCCGATGCCGGCGCCACGGCCGCCGGCACCTCAATTTCGCCCGGCGATGTGTCCGCGGCGACCGAGAGCTTGTCGTCCGCCTGCGGTGTGGCAGCCTCGGTCATCTCGGTCTCCGCCGGCGCCGCTGCCGGGGCGAGACCGTCGTTCCCGGCTAGGTCGGATGGTGGCGAGCGGCTTTCGACCGGTTTCTCAGTCGGCAGATTCGATTGATCTGCGGGTTCCGCGTCTTCCACGAGCGGCGGCACTGGATCGGCAAGTTGCGGTTGGACGTCTGTCAAGTCAACGGGCGATATTGCCCCGCCAAGGCTCACATCGCTCGTGTAGTTCGCGCTGAGTTGAAGCGAACCGGCAGTTTTGTCAGTTGTGGTCGGCACAGTGAGCGAACCGAGCACCGTGACCGCCAGCGCATGCAACAGCAGGCTACCCAGCCAGCAGGGAACCTCGCGGCGACGTTCCGCCCACCAGCGGCGGCGCAGTGATGCCAATCGTTCGCGCGGTCCCAGCACGATCGGTGGAGCGAAAGCAAACGTCTCCATACCATCGCCGGCCTTCTCTGCCCACGGTGCGGTGTTTCCTAGAGGAGCCGATTTCGTTCTACAGCGCGGCGGGATAATGTCAACCAATCGGGCGTTGCAGCAATGTCCGATTCCGAGGTAGGCCGGCGAACGCCGATTAGCATCAGCCCACACTAACCCGAAGCGCAAGCGAGGCCCGTCAATGAATTTGCCTCGCTTGCGCTCCGCGCTTGGTGCATGATCACCGTGGGAGGCATACGACTGGGCTGATGGAATAATCCGGGCTGAGCGAACGCGAACCGTCAGCGGTGACTCCTGTGGCTGCTGGCGGGCGTTTCGCGTGAGCCGGTCGGCACCGCGTCAAGCAGCGACTCGGCGCAGGGTCTCGTCGAGCACCCGCAAGGGCACCGGTTTTTGCAAGAAGTGCGAAAAGCCCGCGGCCAAGGCGCGCTCGCATTCCTCATGACGGTCGAAACTTGTGCATGCAATCACGACAACATTCTGGAATTCAGAGCGGCCGCGAATCGCCCGACAAACATCGAAGCCATCCATGAGCGGCATGCCCAGATCGAGCAGCACCACGTCGGGACGAAACTCGTCCAGGCATTCCAGACAGTTGAGCCCCGAATCGCACAATTGCACGCGGTAACCTAAATGCCGCGCCAGCATCGCCAAGGTTTCGGCTGAATCGCGCGTGTCGTCGACAATCAGCACTCGCCTGTCGAGTCTCGGAAACAAGCTCTCGCCGCGCGTCTGCCGCCCGCCCCATTTGCCGGTCTGATGATCTCCGTCCATCGAAGCCCCTCCTCTGCTCCGGATCTCATTTTTGCCTCTGGCCGTTTGGCTGCTATGATGCAAGCGGGATGCCGTGGCAAAAAAAGAAACAGGAAGGCGAACGCCAAATGTGCCAGAGGGCGTTTAAAACGTCTTCACCAGGCTGCCGCCATCGACTACCAGTACGGCGCCGGTGATGTAGCTGCCGGCTTCGCTGGCCAACAGCAAGGCCGGGCCGGCCAGCTCGCGGGGCTGGCCCCAGCGACCGAGCGCCGTGCGCTCGGCGAACGACCGTTTTTGCTCGTCGCTGAGCATGCTGCCGGGCAGGTCGGTCAGAAACGGCCCCGGCGCGATGCAATTGACCGTGATGTTATAAGGGCCAAGGTCCAACGCGCTGGCCCGCGCCAGACCCAGCAGCCCCGATTTGGTGGCGGAGTAGATGTTGCGACCTTCTTTCGACGCGAGTCCCATGATCGACGAGATATGAATGATGCGGCCCCAGCGGCGCTCTTTCATTTGTGGAACGAGCGATCGGCTCAAGGCCATGCAACTGGTCAAATTCAGCTCGATCAGTCGGTCCCAATCTTCGTCGCGGATTTCGTCGATCGCTTGCACGGTGTTGGTGCCCGCGTTGTTGACCAGAATGTCGACGCGGCCCAGCTTCGCCAGCGACGCTTCGGCCAAGCGAGCGACGTCTCGGCGCTCGGTCATGTCGGCCACCAGATGCTCGACGCGCACCTGGGCGGCCTGGCGAATCTGAGCGGCGGCGGCTTGCAGCTCGTTTTCATGGCGGCTGCTGATGATGACGTCGGCGCCCGCTTCGGCAAAGCC
>DASVHB010000474.1:0-2115 GCA_036379195.1 Pirellulales bacterium | reverse complement strand
TCGGCATTGATGCAGGCGCCGGTCGAGGTCATTTGTAAGCGATCGACCAGTTCGCGGCGGAAGAGTTTGAACGCGCAGTCCAGATCGCGCATCCGCACGCCCAACACGCCCCCCACCAAACATCCCCAGGCCCAGGCGTTCACTTTGCGCGGCCAACGATCGGCCCGGTTGCGGCGGAACCCCGCCACCAGCTCATTGTCGCGCAGGTTCACCAGCAGGTGAGCCACGTCGAGAAAATTGAATTGCCCGTCGCTATCGGCAAACATCACCAGATCGCCCGTGGCCGCCTGCAAGCCGCTGGTGACCGCCGCGCCGTAGCCCCGGTTGCCGTTGTGCCGGATCAACCGCACACGCGGATCGTTCTGGGCAACGGCGGCCACGCGCTTGGCTGTTTCGTCGCGTGAGCCGTCGTCAACGACGACAATCTCAAAACCGCCGACATAATGAGGCAAGATCGCCCGGGCAGAGCGCAGAGTGGCCGCGATGTTGTCTTGCTCGTTGAAAGCGGGCAGGCACAGCGAAAGTGTTTCGGGACGCGGGAAGCCCGGGCCGTCGAATTCCGCTCGCAGCGACCTCGCCACCCATTGCGCTTGGCGTGCGACGATTTCATCGGCATCTTCGGGGCTGAGCAAGCCGCGGCCGATGAGCAATTCGCCCAATAAGCCGCCGCCGCTGCGTTGCTCTGCCAGGCAGGCGTCGATATCCGCCGCGCGCACTTTGCCGAGCTGCCGCGCGAACTCGCCGAAGCGAGGCCAGCGCACACTCTGTTGCTCGATTGGTCGCACGGGTAGGCTGGCTGTCATGAAGGGTGCCCTGCAATAGTTTCAGTCGGCATGCGTCGCGCAATTCGAGCGCGCCGAAACGCGCGGCCCGCCCCGACCCAGCAAAAGAATCTCACGCGATCGTAAAAACCAGGGGCGGCGGTCGAGCACCGTGACATCGCCGGGCAAGAGGTCTGCCAGGCGCGCGAATTCTTTGTCGCTGGTGAACACAAAGGCGTCGCTGGGATGCTCGCGAAAGAACTTGCCGACGTCTTCCGGGGCGAAGACCTGCCGCACCGGTTGCTGAGCGTAATACACCAGGCTAGGCCGGTAATAGCCAAAGGCGCGAATGGCTGGCGAGCTTCCCGCGCTGGCTTGCTGAATGATTTGGGCGAACGAGGCGCTCGTCTGGTGGCGATCGACGCGCGGCCCCGCCCAGGCAAACAGCGCCAGGCTCCAGGCGGTGGCGGCGGCGGCCAACGACCAGGCGGCGCGGCGCGGCTCGGTCTGCCGGCTAAACCACCAGGCCAGCAGGGCGCCGGCAATCAGCGGCACTCCGCAAAGCAACAGCATCGGGTCGCCATGTAGGTATTGGGCCGCCACAATCGGCGCCACGACCATCATCGCCAGTCCGACCAGCCCAAGCGTCAGCCATGCGGCGATCAGGTCGCGGCGGTAAGCGCGTTCAGGCCGCCGCAGCCAGGCGTCGATCCAACTGCCCACCAGCAACGCCAACGCGGGGTAGATGGGCAAAATGTAGTTCGGCAGCTTGGTTCGCGCGGACGAAAGCACCACCAGATAAACGCCGATCCAACATGCCAGGAACAAATAGCTGGACCGCCAGCGATGACCGAGGCGCACCTGCCGAGTGGCCCGGCGCATTGCGGGACCAAGAAAGACCGACCAGGGGAACAGCCCGATCAGCACCGCGATGACGTAATAAAAGAACGGCCCGCTGTGATGCTCCATGGGCCGCAGGAAGCGCCCCAAATTGTGGACGCCAAAAAAGCCGGCGGGCCAAACGCCATTGGTTCTCACGCCCACCCATACATACCATGGCCCGGCCACCGTCAGGATGACTGCCACCGCCGTGAGCGGTCTCATGCTCCACGCCGTGCGCAGCACGTGCATGGGATGAAAGACTGCCCTAATGAACCGGATCAAGCGGCTGGCGCGAGCGGTCCATGTCGAGAGTGTGCTGTCCGCTGGCGAGGTTCCGGAGAAATTCGATCGGGCGATCAACAGATACATGCCGATGGTCGCCGCCGGTAGCACAATGCCCACGGGGCCTTTTGCCAGGGCCGCCATGCCCATCGCCGCGTAGACGGCAACGTAATCTCGCCAACGCGGATTC
>DASVHB010000473.1:0-14870 GCA_036379195.1 Pirellulales bacterium | reverse complement strand
GTTCCCTACAGACCGCAGCGGCATTGCCGCCTTTTTTGTTTTTTTGACAACACCTCCGAACTGCCCTTGAGCCAACGGCGCCATTGCGGTACAAGGCCGGCCTCTTCTTTCTTCACTTCCTGCTCCGCGTTCCGGAGGCTTGCCATGCCCGCCCTGCCGCGCTCGGCACTCGTGGCCTGGGCCGTGCTCTGCTCGTGCGGCTGGGCCGCCGAATTTCCGTATACCGAGCATATTGCCAGCCATCAGGCCGAAGTTCGCAGCGGGCCGGGCGAAAAGTATTACCCGGTACTGAAGCTCCAGCGGGGAGAAACGATCGAGGTCTATCGGCACGATCCGGGCGGTTGGTATGCCATCCGCCCGCCCGACCAGTCGTTTAGTTGGGTCGCAGCCGAGTTTATCGAGCCGGCCGAGGGCAATCTCGGCATCGTGACGGGCGACCAGGTGGCCGCCCGCGTCGGCACTCTGTTGAACGACACGCGCGACGTGATCCAGGTGCGACTCGATCGTGGCGAACAGGTGCAGATTCTTGAACTGCGCGAACTCGACACCTCCGCGGGCCCCCAAACCTGGTATAAGATCGCCCCGCCCGCCGGCGAGTTTCGCTGGGTTTCGGCCAAAGACGTCGATGGCGAACTCGCAAAGCCGCGGCATTCGGCGGCTGACGCCGCAGACGATTTGCCGCGTCCCAAACATCGCCGCCACGAAGCTGCCGACGATGAAGAAGACTGGAAAAGTGACCCGGCGCCCGAACCGCAGCCGCGTCGCCGACCAAAGCGACACGCTAAGCAAGACGACGAAGCAAACGACGATGGCATCGACGAACAAGAGCTGGCTGAAGAACTATCGCCCGGGCGCGTGCATTCGCGGCTGGCGCGTCGCACGCCCAAGGCCGATCTGCGCGAAGAAGCCGTCGAGCTCGATCTCGCCCTGTCGGCCATGGTGGCCGAAGACACCCGCGACTGGGATTTCACCATCTTGCGCCGCCAGGCCGACGCCGCCTTGGCCCGCGCGGAAAGCGGTCTCGAGCGAGGCCGCATCCGCCGCGTGCTTCGCAAGATCGACAATTTTGCCGACATCCAGCAGCGCTATACCGCGGTGATGCGCCAGCCCGATCGCGAAGGCAGCCGCCTGAGCCGGAGGTTGAATTCGTCCGACTCGGCGCACCTTTCGTCGCTGGGTGGAAGCAACCGCGCGTCGCATTTCGACGGGCAGGGACGGCTGACGCAAATCACCACCGCCGATCCGAACGATCCGCACTTCGCCTTGCTCGACGCCGCCGGGCAGGTGGCGGCCTATGTCTCGCCGGCACCGGGCGTGAACTTGCGCCGCTATCTCAATCAGGAAGTCGGCATCAACGGCACGCGCGGCTACCTGGCCGATCGTCAAGCGCGCACGCTGACCGCGCGTCGCATCGAAACGCTCAGCGATACGCGGCTGCGCTAGCGGCGCTTCGTTACGTCCTCAGCGCTCCATGCAAAGGCAAGCCGCCCCGCTGAGGGTGATACTTTCTCTTTATTTCGAGCCGCTTCAGCCGCTCGCGGTAGTCGCGGTTCGTGGGCGCCAGCCGCACCGCTTTGCGCATGTCGAGCACCGCCGCGCCCAGGTCTTGGTTGTGCTCGTGCAGAATGGCCCGCCAGACATAGCCCGACGCGGGGGCGGAACGCATGGCCAAACCGCGGTTAAAGTCTTGCATCGCCAGGTCGTTGATGCCTAACGATTGGTAACATGCCGCCCGCCAGATGATTGGCACCGGGCTGCCGGGCAGTTGACGCATCAGGACCGTGAAGAGATCGATGGCTTTTTTGTATTCGCACTCTCGACAGAACACCAGTGCGTGGTAGTAGACTTCCGTGGCGACCTCGTTCACCGCGGTGCCCGATCGGCCGACATCGCTCTTCGCTTTCGGTTCCCCGGACGCCATACGAGCCGCAAGGCGAATGTCGGCCAGGGCCCGCTGCCAATCGCCTAGCTCTTCGTACAAGACTGCGCGCGACAAGAGCGGCCGGTATTTGGTCGGCAGCAGGCGGATCTCGTCGTTCACGTCGGCCAGCGCCTGCTGATATTGGCCAAGTTCAAACAGCGCCTCGATGCGCCGCTCCAAGGCATCTGCGTAGCCTGGCTTGACGCGCAATACTTCGTTCAGATCTTTCACCGCAGGTGCGTACTCGCCGGCCTGCATTTGTTGATACGCGCGATCGTAAAGCTCTTGCCAGGTCAACTGCGGCGGCGACACCGGCGCCAGCGCGGCCGGCGATGGGGGCAGCGGTGATTGCGGTGGCGCTTGTGGCGCCGGCGCGGCGGCTGGCGGCTGCCATGGCGCCGCCGGAGGATCGGCACTGGCTCGCTCATTGCGGGCAGCCGCGTCTCGCATGTCGTGCGCTCGGACGATCTGCGGCGGGCGTCGCTGCCCGTTCCACGGCGGCCTGGCCGCGAAGAAGGTGAGCAGCGTGAAGAGCATGGCCATCACAGCCGCGCTGGCGCAGAATGGCGCCGCCCTTAAATGGTTCCGTTCAGCGAGCTGCAATGCGATCAGCGTCGCGGGTCGCGGGCTGGCAAGCATGTCGAAAGCGGCCGGCTCGTCTGCGATAGCCTGCGGGGCGCCCGCGGCCGGCTGATCGCTGGCAGATTCGATCACGTCATCGGCGGCGATCTCTAGCACCGGCGCCGGCTCTAGCGCGGGCTCGCGGTCGATCGTGTTCCAGTTGATCCGCGGAAACCGCCGCTGCAAAAACTCCATTGCCTCGGCCGGCTGCCACAGCAGGCGGTCTTCGGGCCGCACATTGACCACCTGTCGGCATTTCGGGCAAACCACCACGTCGGCTGGGTAGTTGTGCGGCACGCCGATTTTGCCCCCATAGCCGCAGCCGGGGCAATAAATCCAAAAGTGCGTATCGTCGCGCTGATCGTCCACGCTGAGTTCTGCCATTGGTCACAGCTCCCAACGCCCCAAGGAATGGAATCGCCCCGCTTTCAAAACGCAAAAGTCAAAGTGCCAAACCAGGTTTCGTGGCAACCGCGGATGTCACCGATGGGCGCGGATGGAAAAAGTCGTCCGTATCCGCGCCCATCCGCGCTCTCTGCGGTCCACTGCGCAAAAACCTCGATGCCGCTCCCGGCAGGTGCGGTTTTGCCGCCATCACCTTGTAAGCGGCGTTCGACGGCCGACCGAACGCGGCGACCGCCTGGAATTGATTTTAGCGCCGAGGTCGGACAGGCGTGTCCACCTTTCCGAATATTAATGTCGCAGCGCGTGACCCACGCTTCGGCTTGCCCGAAGCCTCCGAACTTTGGCAGTCTGCAATGTCACCGCGTCGAGTCGCCACGTAGAATGAAGGGGTGCCTTCGTTCCATTCGTGAAAGTCTGCCTGCGAGTTCTGTTGAGCTCACCGCGCCGACCAGTAAAATCGCGCTCGCACATCAACCCCGGAGTTTCCATGTCCGACTTCGATAGCGCGTGGAAAGAGGCGCTCGACGCCTACTTCGAGCCGTTCATGGCGTTCTTCTTCGCCGACGCGCACCGCGAGATTGACTGGTCGCGGGGCGTCGAAATGCTCGACAAAGAGCTTCAACAGATTACGCTCGAATCGGAGCAAGGACGGCGGGTGGTCGATAAGCTGGCCAGAGTTTGGCGAACTAGCGGCACAGAGGAATGGGTGCTGGTCCATGTCGAGGTGCAAAGCCAGGAGGAAAGCCTTCGCCAAACGAATGTTCGTCTACAACTATCGCCTGTTTGATCGCTATAATCGAAAGGTGGCCAGTTTCGCCGTCCTGGGCGACAACCGTTGGTTCGGCAAATAAAGGAACTTTACGCGCGAGGATTGGACGCCGACGAAATTCGCCGGTTGTATCGCGTGATCGACGCTATGATGAGCTTGCCCAAGCCGTTGGCCGAATTGGCGTGGAACGAGATTCGCGACTTTGAACAGGAGAAAGGTATGCCGTTGATATCGACTGCGGAGCGTATTGGCATTGAGAAGGGCTTGGCCGAAGGCCTGACGAGAGGCCGTGAGGAAGGCCGTGAAGAGGGCCGTGAAGAGGGCCGTGAAGAGGGCCGACAGGAAGGTCTGATGATCGGCGCACGGCGAAGCTTGCTCGAGGGCATCGAGGTGGCGCTGGAAATGAGATTCGCGGCGCCGGGCGTGGCGCTGTTGGATGAAATTCAGCGAATCGAAGACGTCGAGTTGCTGCGTAAAATCCTCGGCGCGATCAAGCACGCCGACAGCCCCGAAGCGCTGCGCCCGCTTTGGCCAAAACTGTAAGCTCCCTCCGCCGCAGGCGCGCGTGGCCCGGTCGGGCCGTCGTGCGCAGGCCCAGCTTGCAGTGCGATTGCCCGATCTCAGCCGCCAGGTGCGCTTCGCCCTGGTACGGGCGTGATTCGACAGCCCAGGACGCGGCCTGCCGCAGTCCTGGGTTCGCGCACGCAACGAAACCCGCAAAGCCCCAACGCGATCCAGCGCCCCCGTCGGTTCAGCGCCGAAGCCGCGAGAAAAAACCGCGTTCGGTTCCGGCGCTCTTTTCCGCTCTAGAAGATGGCGGGGCAAGAAACCCCAAAAACCTTTTAGAGAACAGGAGACCCATCATGTTGCGACGCATCAGCTTGGCCCTGGCCCTGGCAACCGGCATGTTCTGCACCACGGACAGCGCTCAGGCCCAGCAGTTTGTGAGCGGCCACTATCGGCACAACCACTCGGGCGGCTTTAGCTACGTGCAGCCCTACTATCGCAGCTACGCCGACGGCAACTTCTATAACAACTGGAGCACCTACCCCAACATCAACCCCTACACCGGCGCCGGCGGCACCCATCACCGCCCGAGCTACCACTATGGCTACGGCAGCGTTTACTCGACGCCGAATTATTCGTCGTGGAACTTTTGGGGCTGGTAGAGATTTCCAAGATTTCTGGGCCTCGACGGAGCTTGTCTCCGTCGGGCCGCGACTGATCAGCTAGCATGGCCCGCGCCCGACCTTTTTTACCCGCCTCGCCTTTTTCGCTGCCGAAGGCAGCGGAAAAGACGAGGCGGGTAAAAGGATCTTTGGGGTGTGGCTTCTAGCTGACAAGTCGTCGGTTCCACTGGGACAAGCCCAGCGGAGCCGGGCGGCCTCGCATCACGGCCTTTGCTCGCCAAAACGTATCAGGGAACGAACTCCATGCCGTTCCACCGAACCACCCGCGCCGGCTACGCGGAGTAGTGACCGAAGAGCCGAACGACCGTAAATTTTGGGAGTCTCCAGCGGTCGTCGGGCGCCGGCACGGGTGGTGGTTTTTGATCGGCGGGCTGGCTGCCGCAGTACGCAGGCCAGGCTTTCCAGCCGAGTGTCATCACGCGCGCCGATGGAATGGCCCGCGATCGCGCTCGCCGTTCTCACCGCCGGCGCGCGTCTGCTGCTTCTTGACGGTTGTCCGTGCGGCGTACAGTAACCCTCACGCTCCGCGTGAGGAAAGCCGAGTGCTCTCAGGCTCCGCGTGACGAAAGCCCCTGGAGGCGGGTACGCGCGCCTGCATTCGGACCGCCGGCGTCACGCTGGGCTGGCATCACGCTCCAGCGTGATGGCTACTATACGCTCGCCAAAAACCTCGAGCGTCCAACAATCGGTTTCGATTTTCAACGCGCGATACACAATGATCACCGTGCGGTTCGGTCGTATCTGCGATGCCGCCGGACGAGCCTGTCGGTGGAGACGGACCGAACGCTCATTCGTCGGCCAGCCCGTCGCCAAGGGTGGCATCCCAATCGCGCCGTTCCGACAATTCTTCTTGCCAGGCTCGTTCGTCGTTGCGCAGCGCCGCATCGAGAGAAAGAATAATGAATAGCCCCAACGGGGCGCGATTCCAGCCATCAAGCATGCGCGAACGGCACGCCGGCAGCGTTTCCTGCCCAGCGCCGGCCTTCGTCGATTGAACGCCCGAGCCGATGCCTCAAAAAGCCAACCGTCGTATCCCGGCGGTGGATGGCATTTGCGTTGCCCCCCACGAACGCGCTCGCCTCGGTCGCGAGCCTGACGCGAGCGCGACCTTCCGTGCTTCTGGGATCGGCTGCTTGACCCCACCGAACCGATGGTCGTACAATCAAAGAGAATCGAGGCTTGGGGATTACGAACTTCAGGTTCTGCACGCGCCAGCAGACAAGTGAAAAACATGACTGCCGATCGTATTCAACGTAGGCGCATTGCATTGGCCCGCGGTCTCAAAGTTTTGACGAGCCAGATAGGCTGCCCGAGTGTATACGTAACGGGCACGTGCCTTATTGTAAACGGCCGAGGCGTTTTCTACGTATTTACTGCCGCGGAACTCGCCGAACAGCTTAGGTGGTGGTTTCCCGTCGGAGCAGACTTCCGCAAGATTTACGACGACTTCGGGGACGAATACTTCGTTTATAAGGGCCGCTGACGGAAGCGCCGCCTGCGGTTCGGGCCAAGATCGGCTCCGTTCCCAGCCACGCTCCGACCGCAAGATATGATTTCGCCTCCTGACTTCCTTCAAGGACAGCTCGACCTTTACGGCGAGCAGTCTGGTGAGCTCGGGCCTTGGTTGGCGCCTCATGCCGAGGCGGTGACGTGCCGCGCGCTGGAACAGGTCATCGACTTCGGGCTCGCGTTGCTCGGGCGCATCGAGAAGGAGAACGATCGTTGGGCTGCCGAGATCGAGGCTGGAAGGGTTGAGTTCACCTGGGACGCCTCCGAAGCGTTTGCCCAGCGTTATCGCCAGTGGCGCGAAATGAGTGACCGGCTGCTGCGGGCGATAAGAAAATGCGAGGATTCGGGGTGCTCGGCGGAGCGCGCTCAAGAGCTCAAGGACGCCTGCCGCAGGGTCTCGCTGATGGCCTTGGACACGCAGCGCACGAGGCGTTCAATCGAGTCGTTGGAAGCGGGGCGCGGCGTACCGCACGCGGAAGCGATCGATGAGCTACGAACTCGTATGGGGTGAGGCGACGTTCGACGAGATCGTGGCCACGCGCGACCGCGGCATCATCGACTGCGTTGACCGTCACCTGCGCATTCTCGCCGCCAATCCCGTCCGGCACGGCTACCGCACCAATCATCCCAAGCCGGGCACGATGGCCTTCGACTTTCACTGCGACGGTCATATCGGCCGATACGATCTGCGGGCCTACTTTTACTACATGGAGAATGAGCGCGACCTTCGCGTGTACCGGATCACGGTCGCGCCGGCCGACTAGCGCCTGAAACGCCCCGCGGGCACTTGTTCCATAGTACCGCGCTGGCCGTCGCCCCGTTAGGACGGTATCACGCGGCTTGGTCACTCACGGGTTTCTTCGCCGCAAACGCTGGGGGCGGCCGGCAAGTAACGAGTGGCTGAGGCAACATCGTGCTGGCCAATTTCTATCGCTTCACCTGTAGTCGTGCGTTGCGATTCGGCGTCCAAAAGGCTCCGAGCCAAGGAATCTACTGCATACCAGTGGGCTGTGTCGTTTAGCTGCCGACGAACATGAACCAGTGCAGATGTTATCAGAGATTCATCGTGCCGCTTCAGCATCGAAAGATCACCGTCAAACATTGCAACGGTTAGGTTTACTTCTTCACCTGTGGTAATCACCGGCACGTTCACCAAGATGGTGCATCGTTCCCAATTTCGTACTTGTTCTAAAAACGCAGACATCGTTCTGAATTCGGCGAGAACTGCACACGGGCAGCCGGTCGTAGCTTCCCATTTCGCCTCAGCGAGGAACCCGGCGATGGCCACGTGGCACCGGACTGCCCCCAGGGGCATTCTCGGAAAGTCGGTGTCACCCCCCCATGGATCCCAACGACCGGCCCACCGATCGCGCTTGATCCGTAGCGCGTCGGGCAAAACGCCCCAGTGGCTGCGATTACAGCATGGGCGGCCTCGTGATATGCCGAGCGTTCTTTGGAATCATCCGCCGTCGCAGCGTGTTCCGTATTCATTCGCGACCTCAGACGGCAAGCTGGCTAATGGTCAGAATAATTTGGGCGATTGCCAAAATTGTCATTACCCATGCAAGGCGATTAGCCGAAGTTGAGAGCCGATTGCTAATGTCCATCAGCTTTCCAGTGGATGCATCAACACGGCACAGCGCGTCTATCGTAGCCCAGTTCCACGAACGCCGTGCTCGGCGTGGAGTGCAACTCGCTCCCAACTCTTGGCGGTGAAATCGTGGTCGTTATGTTCTGCGTCCGTATATGGTTCCATCTCAACCTCCGACGAGTACCGCACGCAGCAGCGACCTGCCAGGAAGTACGGCCCGCCTGCTTATTATAGCGTGCCGGTGAACATAGCCCGCGGAGCTATCTACCCGCCCCCGAAAGCACAAATCCCGCCCAAAGTCTCGTCGCCGCACGGCCGCCGGGCTTTTTCGCCTTCCCGCCATCAACCAGCTTGACCGCCTTTCCGAACTCCGGCGCTCGGGCGGAGGCCAATGGCCCGATCTGCTCGGGATGATGGTAAATCGCCAACTGTGCCTCGCGCAGGGCGGCGAGCGGCGCTTTGTTCTCGCGGAAGAGCTTGAAGTAGAAGAGGCGCATCAGGGCCGCGGTCGCCTGATCGTCGATCTTCCAAAGGCTGGCAACGACGTTCGCCGCGCCGGCCTGGTGGAAGGCGCGCTGCAGACCAAACACGCCTTCGCCGCCGGCGACTTCGCCCAAGCCCGTGTCGCAGGCCGAGAGAACGGCCAGCTCCAGCTTGTCCAGCGGCAGGCCGGCAATCTGCTCGGCCGACAGAATGCCGCCGTCGCCCATCGGAATGCCAAACTCGTCGTTCGGTCGCGGCAGGTTGGCGCCGGCCAACACCAGCCCGGAAAGCAACAGCGGATTGCGGCCCACGGGCGTGGTCCGCTCGCCGCCAAACAGGAAGTCTCGCTTCTCAAAGATGCTTTCGTCGAGCTGCAGAGCCGAGCGAAACTTCGGGTCGGCGAAAAAGCCGTGCGTGGCGAACACCGCCCAGCGCGCCTTGGGCAATTCAGCCAGCACCCGCGCCGTGCTCGCCTCGCCGCGCGAAAGCAATGTCGTTGTTCGATTGCCCGCCAGTTGTGCCAGGGCATCGACTTCGCTCTGCGTGCCGGGCAACTCCGGCCAGCGCACCCGCGGGCCCTCGAGGCCCACTTCGCCGCGCAACGCGAGCTTGCCGCCATCATCTGGCGGCGCAATCGGCTGCTCGTCATAGGCCACACCGCCGACCGCCAACAACACGTCGTCCGCGCTATCGGCTCGGGGTGCGCCAGTGAGTTGATCGAGCAACAATTGGCCGTAGGGGACCAGGGCCAACGCATAGTCTTCTAGCAGCACCGTACCACGCTTTTTGCCCGGCAGCGCCGCCCAAGGCAACGCCGTCAGCGGCCCTTCGGGCGTGAGATAAACCGTCTTGGTGCCCGGTGGAAATCTCTTTTCGATCGGTTCCCAAACTAGCCGCCGCAGTTCCCCCGCTGAGTCGCTCGGCTTCTCGCTACGAATCGCCTCGCGCAACGCATCGACAGCCGCATCGACCCGCGCAGCAGGGCCAAGCTCGACTATTTCAAGCTGATGGCTGCGCGACTGGATGAACGCCACATAAGACGGCGTTCGGAGGTGATCGCGATAGCCTGCTGACTTGCCGGATTTCTCGACAAAAATGTATCTCGCAAAATCGACATAGATCTCACTAGTCGGAAGATTCTGCGTCAACGCAATCGGCATGGCGCGCCGCGGTGCGTTTTTTTGTGCGGAACCGGGTCTCACAGCCGCAGCTTGGCGCTCAAGGTGCTCTTTGCGTTCTAATAATTTTCGCATTTTCTCGCGTACGGTGCTGATTTCGTTGGCGCTACCGCCCGCCGGGGCCATGGCGTGACGCGAGAGTTCAACCTGTACGCGGCGTAGTTCACCCGCTAGTTCACGTTCCGATGGCTTGGGTTGCACGTTTGGGTGCCACCGCGATGAACTCAACTGGGCAACAAGGCCTCGCCGCGCCCAAATGCCTGAATACATCCGATCGGCTGGAACCGCCTTGTGGTGCGAAATGGTGAGGAGTGCATCTCGTGTCGGAGGCAGACGCGACAGGAAGTTGAGCGATTCGGCTTCCGACGCGCCAAAAACAAACGCATCGATCAGTTTTTGGCAGATATCTTGCGCGTGAAGCAGCGTTTCGGTGGCGTCCGCGTATGCCTCTTGCAGTTGGAGTAGCCCACCCAAGTTCGCGAGGCTATCGGCAAGCTCTCGGTGGCCATCAGGGTAAAGATCGGTGGGGTAGAGCGCCGTAAACATGGCCGTGGAGCGCTTTTGTAGGTCAAGCGCAAGCCGGTAATTGCCCTGCAACGCGCATAGATCGGCAAGGTTGTTCAGGCAAGCAGCTAGCCGCCGATGGCCGTTTGGGTGCGTGGCTTCTGGATAGTGACTCTCGTAAATGGCAAGCGCCTGGCGAAGATATCTCTCTGCTTCTTTGAGTTTCCCCTGCGCTTTTAGTGCCTGACCCAGCGTCTCAAATACGAGGGCAACATCCGGGTGCCCCGCCGGATAATCGGCTTGGGGGTAGACGGTCACGCAGATATTGAGTGCTTCATTGCTGTACTTCTCGGCGCGCTCGGACTCCCCGATCGCGAGCATCGCTGTAGCGGAGTTGCTGATGCTTGCCACTAACGCAGGGCTATTTCGAGCAAGTCCGCGATTTATCGCGAGCGACCTTTCGTAGAGGTCGCGCGCTTTCGTGGCTTCACCCTGCAGCGAGTAAAGGTATGCGAGATTATTCGTGGCAGTCGCCAGTTCAGTCCCGCCCTCATCGTGCTCGTCTTTGTTCAAATCCTGAAGCAGGGACACGGCTCGCTCGTAGTATTGCCTGGCAAGCACGAACCGGGAAAGGGCTGAATGCGCAGACCCAAGTCTATCCAGGAACACAGCCGTATCGCGAATTGCAGCGTTGTCCCGGCCGTTCCCTCGGGGCTCAGCGTATGTGGAAAGGATTCTCTCTTGAAGTCGGGCTGACGCACCTGACTCACCTCGTAAGAGTAGTACGATCGCGAGATCGCAGAGTGAATTCGCAAGTTCTCGCCGGCCTGCACTGCCATCGGCGTACTGCCTTTCGTACAGGGACGCGGCCTCCGTAAAACAATCACGGGCGCCCGTCAGGTCACCGTGCGATTGCGCCATTTGGCCGATGCTTGTTAGCGTAAGAGCCAACCTCGTTCGAAGCAGGTTCGGTGCGGGACCGTTCGATAACCGCCTAAGCATTACTAAACCTCGTTCATAATAGGTCATTGCCTCGTCGTAGGCGTCCTCAGATCGCGCCACGCTCGCTAAACCGACCAATGCAGTCGAAATATCGGATTCCCGATTTGGCGGCGCGTTTGGGCCATCAAGGTGCTCGAGCATCTTGAGAGCGCGGCTGAGGCTTTCTCGAGCTACAGCGTTTTTCCGAATTAGATTCGCGGCGGTGCCATGCCTAATAAGGCATTGCGCCAGTTGCGGGTGTCCTCCGGCGTTCGCTGCCTCCGGATGGATTTGCCGGCACGTTTCGAGAGCATCTGTGTAGATATCGAACGCCCCGTTCAAATCACCTTCCATTTGCGCCAGCAGCCCAAGATCGTTTAGAACGACCACTGCCAGCGCATTTGGGGCACGACCCTGCTCAGGGGGGAAAAGCCGGCGGATCATGCCGAGTGCTTCCTCTAGCCGCGTCCGCGCGTCGGCTTTATGCCCTCTTGCCACGAGCACCGAGCCGACGTTCGCCAGACCGTTCGCAATGTCGAGATTGCCATTTGGGAATTGCGCCACCGGGTCGAGCCGCTGGTACATTCCAAGTGATTTCTTGAACCAGGTTTCGGCAGCCGGCAGATCGCCTTGGGCCATCGCAATCCCACCGAGAGTGCGTAAGATTTGGGCGGAATCACGAGTCCCGTTTGGATACTCCGCCGCCGGATAAAGCTCGTCAAGTGCGACCAAAAGCCGCTCAAGCAGCTTGGCTGCATCTTGAACGCGGCCTTCGGCATAGACTCGATTCGCTTCGGCGTAAAGGCTCTTTACTTTTTGTTCGGCCAATTTGCGGGATGCCGGCGCGCCGGCGTTTCCGTTTGCCGCCGGGGGCTTGGACACTTGCGAGCGGGCTGAGTTTATGAAGCACCCAATTATCATCACCGCCATCCAGACTGCCTTTGAATCGTTTAAAGTGATCATGGTGCGTGCTCCTTATCGGTGTGCCAAGCGCGTGCAGGCACGACGTAGCCCACCGTGATTCATCCAAAAGGCACAATCTATCTTCCGTCGTGTCCGCCGCATTGCACGGCGACATTCTAGCACACCTCGATGGCGAATTGTCCATGCGGCGCTGTAGATTTCATGGCAGGCAGGGCATCGGTAGAGATCGCGGCCTTTGATGTAAGAGCCGCAGCATACGCGGTGCGCGTGCTATTCTGGCGCTCCACTGGTTACCTGAAAGCTGGTCGCTTGGATCGAGTCAAACGCGTTGCCGAACCGTTCCTGCAAGAATTGCTGGGCCGCCAACGCGGGATCGTCAATCGCTTCGGGCGAGGAGAGACGCGGGGCGCGATCGCTAGAGCGGCGGGGTCGGCCTTCGCCGAGAACGACGAGCGAGTGAGGATCGTCGATCGATAGGCGCGGCAGGCCGGCGAGAAGCTGGGGGATATCGGTATCGGCGGGTAGCGGCGCGTGGCGAGCGAAGAGCAACAAGGTCTCGACGCCGGCGGGGCCGGCCATTGGCCAGCCTTGGGTGGGATCGTCGGGCAGCGAAAGATGAGCGACGGGTTGTTCGTCGGGAAGGTCGGTCCAGTCGCCGCCGCGCCAGGGGTAGACCGGATGGGCCACGCCGTCGGCGCCGATCCAGACCAGATATAAGAAACTGGGCCGGCTGGCGGTGGCCTCTACGCGCACCTGGTCGCCGATGAGCAAAGGCAATGCGCCTGCGTCAGATAAACTCAGGCCGCGGCGCACGGGATCGGCCGGGTTCCAAAGCCGAACGTCAACCGCGGCCGTCAGCGGTGCGGGCACGGCGGATGTCGGATCGTTTAGCCTGCGCCAGCCGAACGTCGCAAGGGCGAATGCCAAGAGCGTGGCGGCCACCAGCGCCACGCGGCGAGCGAGCTGCGCACCGGGGGCTGGCTTGGCTGAGGCTGATTGCAGGCGCAGCCAGCGGCGCAGGTCGGTGGCGATGTCGGCCGCGGTGGTGTAGCGCTCGGTGGGACGCTTGGCCAGACATTTGAGGATAATGCGCTCCAGTTCGGGCGGAATAGCGTCGTCGATCTGCCGCGGGGGTTTGGGGTCGCGGTGTTGGATCTCGTCGAGACAGGTGGGCAGGTGGCCGCGCCAGAAAGATTGCCGGCCGGTGAGCAGTTGATAGCCGATCACGCCCAACGACCAGATGTCGGTGCGGCCGTCGAGTTGGTGCGCCTCGCCGCGGACCTGCTCGGGCGACATATAGGCGGGCGTGCCGGCCAGTTGCCCGGCATATTGCCGCTGCGTCTCTTCGCTCACAGCCAGCCCGAAATCGGCGATGTGCGGACGGCCGAGATGCGTAGCGCCGCCGCGATCGTTTCCTACAGGGGTTTCGATGAGAATGTTCGAAGGTTTGAGATCGCGGTGCACAAAGCCGAGCTTGTGGGCGTAGTGCAGCGCGTCGGCCACCGTGGCCAGCAGCTCGGCCGATTGGGCGAACGACAGGCGAACGCCGCGCGCGGGTGAGTCGAGCGGCGTTGCATGGGGCGGCCTTGCCAGGCCGTCGGCGATGGACGACCTGGGAAGGTCATCGCACGGAATGGACGACCTGGGAAGGTCATCCCGCGGAGGGCGCGAGGTCAGCAGCGCTTCGAGCGTGGCGCCCGGCACATATTGCATCACGATAAAGGGTTGGTCGCCCTCGCGTCCCACGTCGTAGACGGCCACGATGGCCGGATGATTGAGCCGCGCGGCAAGCCGGGCCTCGGTGGTGATCTGATCGGCCCGGTCTTCGGTGATACGACCTGCCCTCACCGCGGCCCTCTCCCGGAGGGAGACGGAGTCGAGTCGGGGCGCTTTGATGGCGACGCGGCGGCCCAGTTCGGGGTCGTCGGCCAGGTAGACGTCGCCGAAGGCGCCGGCACCCAGCGTGCCGCGGACGATGTAACGCCCGAAGCGTTCGGGCAGCGGTTCGGCCTGCGTCTTGGAGGCGGCGTCTGCCGGGCCGCGCAAGAGGGAGAAGAGCGATTCAATTTTATTGTAGGCGGCCAAAGCCTCGGCCAGTTGCGGATGGTCGTCGGGCGCGGCGGAGGTCTGCCCGGCCTCGATCGCGCGCAGCAGGGCTTCGTCCCAGTCGCCGGGCGGCGTGGCGAGGTCGGCCGTGGCGGCGTCGGGCGAGGGCGGATGCGTGTCGGGAGGTGACGGCATAGGTAGAGCGATGGACGCCAGGCAACCGGTTAGGCGTTGTCGGCGACCGAACGCCCGCCACGATGAGGAGGCGAGTTTATGGTATCAAGCGTTCGAAGTAACAACAAATTGGTTTCGGGGATGGCGTCGTTGGTCATCTGCGGGGGTGGTGGCCGCAACGCGGTGTCGCGGAGTCGCGCCCTTTCAGGGCTGAGGTTGTCGTATGGCTCGTGTACCCAGGGTTCCGCTGCGCTCCACCCTGGGCTATCGAATGACGCCGCGTTGCGGCTGTGCGCCCCTGCGGCCCTGTTTGTGATTACGCGCGCCAGCAAACGGAAGGTTTCGGTCGGCGAGGCTGTCAGGGTCCGGAGACCTGGCCAGCACGGAGCGACCCTTCGTTGGAGACGCTACCGTAGTCATCATGTTCCGCATGATGCCCCCGACGCCTCTGGCGTCGGCCCGAAGACGCCTGCGGCGTTTGCATCACGCGGAGCGTGATGTCTACGGTAGCTGGAAAGCCTGACCTACGCGCCCTGGCCTCCGACCTCCGACCTCTGGCCTCTGCCTTCATCCA
>DASVHB010000472.1:0-6527 GCA_036379195.1 Pirellulales bacterium | reverse complement strand
CGGCTGTGGCTGCGCGGTGTGCCGATGCCCCGCGTGCGACGGCGAAACCTGCACCTGCGAGGTTTGCGACTGCGACGGTTGCGGTTGCGCGTAGTTGATTGTTTTCTGCCGAGAGGCCGCCACCGCGCGGCCTCTCGGCCTGCTTTACCCGTCGTGCTCGGTAAGCGTCGCCGATCATCGTTTGGCGAGCTGTCACGATGTCTCCTCTCACAAAGGCGCCGGGCCAAAGGTGCGACTCGCTGCGCTCTGCCCTTATTTCCCGACCGCTTTGAGCACAAGCGACGTATTGTGCCCGCCAAATCCAAACGAATTAGAGACCGCGACACGCACTTTCGCCGGCCGGGCTGCGTTGGCCACATGGTCTAAGGCGCATTCGGCGTCTGGGTGATCTAGATTGATGGTCGGGGGAATGGCATCGCGAGTGATCGCGGTCAGACAGGCCAGGGCCTCGATGGCAGCCGCAGCGCCAAGCAAATGCCCGGTCATTCCCTTGGTCGAGCTGACGGGGACGCGCATGCGATGCGGGCCTAGGACTGCGTGCAGTATTCGTGCCTCGCAGGCGTCGCCGACCGGGGTGCCGGTGGCGTGGGCATTGATGTAGTCGATTGAGCCGGGTTCGACTTCGGCTTGGCTGAGGGCCTGACGCATGGCGGCAATCGCCTGCACCGGCTCTGGGCTAGGCGTCACCAGATGGTAGGCGTCGCTCGTCATGCCTATCGCCGCGACTTCGCCATACGCCCGATCGGCTTCAACGCAGTCATCAGCTTGAAGCACAAACATGGCCCCGCCCTCGCCCAGCACCATGCCATCGCGATCACGATCGAAAGGGCGCGCCGCGGCGGTGGGTTCGTCGTTTCGGCGTGAAAGCGCCCGTAGATTTCCGAAACTGGCCAGGGAATAAGGCGTGACGCCCATGTCGCAAGCGCCGGCCAGGCAGACATCGACCCAACCCATGCGGAGCCAATCGCAGGCTTGGGCAAGCGCCACGTTGCCGCTCGCGCAGGCCGCGGCCACCGAGACGGCGGGGCCGGAAAGCCCCAGCGCGTCGCAGATGGTATCGGTCAGCGGGCGGTAATCAGGCGCAGCACGGCGGATCAGCGTTCCCCCGCGGCGCGTATCGGCGTCCCAGTGCGACATCCACTCGGCCGCCGTTCCCAGCGCCAGCCCGATTCGCACCTCTTGCCGTCGCTCCCACAGGCCCGCGTCGGCCAATGCCTGAACACAACAGGCCAACACGCACTTTTCCAGCGGAAACAAGGAGTCGTACCTGGCCGCCTCCAGTTCGGGCGGAGCTGACGGCAAGCGAAGTTGCCCGGCGATCCTGCAAGGATGCTCGCCGACTTCAAAATCGTCGATGGGGCGAATCGCGCTTTTGCCGCCTAATAAGCCGGTCGAGATTTCATCAAAGCCAGCGCCCAGCGGGCTCAAGGCGCCGATACCGGTAATCCAGATGGGTTGCTCTTGCTGCATCGACAATTCAAAACGCGGAATGTAGACATCCGAAGCTCGGTCACCGGCAACGCCCGCATTAACACGATCAGGCCGCCCGCCGCCGCTGGTCGGCCGGGGAACCGGCCCGCGCAGCGATGGGTTCATCGACGCTGGGCCGATCGAGCGCAATTTGCATCTCGGCGCCTGCTCGACCCTGCCACCGGCGCTGATCGTTGTGCCAGCCGACAAGGAATTCGGTGAGGCCCAAAACGGGTGATCGGCAGTCATCCACGCGCCGCGGCAATGCTTCGTCGCACTCGCCGATACTAAACTCGACCTCGCCAATGACGCGAGCCTGCGAGTACGTAAGATTGACGACCGCCAACGCGGCGGCCAGGCAGGTTGCTTGCGTCATCGAGCTGCCGCCCGCATTCGGGGGCGATTCAGGCGACCACGCGGTAAACACCAGCCATGCCCCGGGGCGTTTCGGGTCTCGCAGCAAGCTCGCCGCCGACAGCAGCGCCTGCGGTTCGTCGCCGGCCGCGGCGCCGACCCCAATGCACGGGCCGTGGATTCCCAAAGCCAAGCTCAGCGTGCTCGCCACGGCGTGCGGTGAGCCATGCGGAATCGTTTGCACCGAGACGCCCCAAGGTCCATCGACCCGATACTTGTCGATGACGGCCGCAAAGGCGTCGCGCGCCAAATACCGTGTCGAAGAGACAATCGCCCAGGGCCCAAAATTGTCGGTCAGATCGAACCGATCGAACGCGGCCGATGTGGCGGCCAAGGCCGCCAGCGTTTGCTCCTCGCTGTGCTTGAGAAACTGCGGCTTGAGCCTGTGAAATCGCGGCCCGAGACCGGGCGACGCGCCGTCGTTCAAGGGGTGCCGAATGCCGTCCAATTCGCGCGCCGTCAGCGCGGCCGTGCCGTAGGCGACAATGCCCAACCGCAAGGTTTTGCGACCGTGCCAGACGCGGGGTTGCCAGGAGGTCGTCATCTCAGTTGGGTTTGCTTGCTCGAAATCCGCGTGAGTCGCACCTCGGTCGGATATCCATCCTCAATCGAGGTCTGCCGCACGATTCGGTTTTGTCGGTCGAACCACAAGTCGGCCGCCGCACCGCCGCTGACCCGATAGTGCGTACAATCCAGTTGCCGCCGACCGACCGCCACTTGCTCGCGGCCAATCCGCTCGATGGTGACCGCGTGGATCGTACCTCGGTCGGCGTTCATGAACGAAAACGAGTTGGTCCGGGAAAGATCGGGCGCGCGCCAGTAGTTGGTCGTCATGTCAACGGCCGGCGCGGTTGTGGTTCGCCCCTGCGCTTCGATGAGGGCGCCGCCGCGAGGATCGACTTTCACATGCGCGTGGAATTTCTTGCCATCGTCGGTAGCACGATTGTCCGCCGAGAGCAGACGATGATCGCGCCAGGTCTCTTGACCGTGATACTCATAACGGTACTCGTAAATCAAGTAGTTGAGTTTGACATGAACTTCGGTGGCCACACGCGTGGTTCCGTCGTCGCGGTCGGTGATCCGCAGCGCACTGGTTCCGGCCGGCTTGCCCTTGACGAGGATTTCGAATTCCCGCACCTCTTCCGCCCCACGGAGCGGTTCTTCGGCCCGCGCAGGCAACGAGAAGCCGAAGGCCACCAGGCACGATGCCATGAACCATTGCAGGCCGTCCCATGAGCGGGCTCCTGTTGCCGCGATCGAATTCATCAATGAATCAGCGAAAGAGGAGAGCTGCCGCGAGCGGCACAAGGTGATTGGGAACGGCGGGGGACTATAAACGAGCGGGCGGCTCGCCGCAATGGCAGCTCGCGTCCGCGAGAAACCCAGGAACTGCCGTTGCCACGCAACGCGAAAACCTGTTAATTATCGGCGCGGTCGGTCGACCGCGAACCAACCTTTCTCTCCAGACCGGGACTGGAAACACATCTATGAATCATGAACAAATTCGCGCCGTTCTGAAGACGATCTTTGAAGAGGAAACCGGCGAGTCGCTGTCGGAGCTGCGCGATGAAAGCGTCATCGCTCAGGATTTCGCCCTCGATTCGGTCGATATGGTCGGCCTGCTCATGCGGGTCGAAGGGCATTTTCATGTGCGCCTGACCAATGCCGAGTTGGCGGAAAGCCCCACCGTGGGATCGCTGATCGACCTGGTGCGGACTAAACTCGCTCGACCGGAGCAGGGTGCCGTGGAAGCTCGCGCGGCCGCTTGAGCGGTTTTTGGAGTCAACGGCCGCATCGGTCATCGAGCATTGTGGAGAGGCGAATCGGTAGTCCGAACAGCGGTTTGCGCCGTCATTGCGGAAGGAGCCGAAATCTTTAACCATGACGTTGCGCAAGGGCCTGACGAATGTCGGGAGTGCCGCCTGCCTGGCTGCCGTATTACAAACATTCACGGCCATTGCGGCTGACCCGCTTCGCGCGCCGAACGAGCTTCCCTCGCGGTTGACGATCGCGTCTTTCGATGAGGAGGCCGATCCGGCCAGCCCGCCGGAATTCGGCAAATCGCCGGCCTTTGCCGACGCATTCAATCCGCAAGGCGGGCCCTCAAGACCGGCCCCTTGGCCGGCTCCAAACGCCGGCGCTAGCGAGTCCACCCACTGGCCGCCCGCGGGGCCTGGACGCCCCGAACTAGTCACCAGCCCAGGCGCCGCAAACCCGTGCCTCACCTGCCCCGATCCGTCCAGCGAGTACGCCAAACCAGGCCGGCTGCGGAGCTTTGTCGAGCGATGGGCGCCGGAGGGGGTTGTGCCTTACTGGGGGCGCCGCACGCCCGATTGGCGTAAGGATTTGGGCATCGGCGAACCCTTGCAATCGGGCGGTTGGCGCACTCAGCCGTTTTCGATTAGCGGTTTCTCCGGCGCGACCAACGGCGGCCCACTCATCCGTAACCACGTGCATGAAGTGCCCAGCTATTACGGCGGGGTCAATTTCGGCTGGGATTACGATCATTACTGGGGCATTGAAAAGCGGCTCGGCTTCGGAGCCCTCAATCTTACCAACAGCCGTGACCAGCGGCTGCAAACCGGTCTGAGTGTAACCGGTGAATACCGGCTCATGTATTATCCGCTGGGCGACTCACGCTGGCGGCCATTCTTAACCACCGGCATCGGCTGGAGCGACTTTTATTTCCGCGACGATGTCAACCATCAACACCTCGATACGCTGTTTTTGTTTCCATTTGGCGTCGGCATCAAGTACCTGTGGTGCGATCGTTGGGCTTTGCGGATCGACTTGATCGACGAGTTGACGCTGGGTAGCCACCTGACTTCGACTTTCCACTACGTGGCATTAACGGCCGGCCTTGAGTTCCGCTACGGACAGCGGCTGCTGCGGTTTCCTTGGACGCGGCATCTGTAGATGCCTGGGTCATTGCAAGTTGCTACGCCGCGGCCTCGGCAAGCCCTGACATCGGCTCGGCGGTCGGCAGCTTGACGGCAACCTTCAAATCACCCAAAGCCCCGACCAGTCCATCAATTGCTTCGGGCGAATGGTTCGCATTCACCTGGATGCGCAACACGCCCGCGTGATAGGGCACGGCGGGAAACGTCACCGACTGGACATAGAAGCCGCGATCGAACAAGAACTTACCCGCGATAAACGTGTCTTCTTCATCTCCTACCAAAACCGACAAGATTGGCGATCTGCCGCCTAACAACACCAACCTCTGCCGCCGGATGCCTGACACCATGCGATCGATATTGGCATCGAGCCGCGTGCGCAGGATGCCGTATTCGGGCGAGCGCAACAGGTCGATGACCATCGAAGTCGCTTCGAGATAAGGCGGTGGAACAGGGCCACCGAAAATATACGTGCTCGATCGCATCTTAATGAGCCGAGCAAGTTCGTGCGAGCAAGCGACGAAGGCGCCAAACACGGAGCAAGCTTTCGAAAAACAGCCCACGACGATGGTGTTTTCGTAACTGCCGAGGGCCTCGAGCACCGTGCCGCGGCCTTGTTCGCCCATCACGGCGGTGGCATGAGCGTCGTCGATGTACAAGACCGCGCGGTGCCGTTTGGCCACCGCGTTCAGCCGGGCCATTTCGGCGATCGCTCCGCTCATGCTATACACCCCGTCGATGGCGACCAACGCGGTGCGATAGGGCTGCGATTGAATTAACACCTGCTCCAGCGACTCTGCGTCGTTATGAGCGAACGAGACGACGCGCACGCCGGCCGCGCGGGCGATTTTCGTCCCTTCGAGGATCGAGTTATGAGCGAATTCGTCGATGACGATTAAATCACGCGGTTCGACCAGGCCGGGCAATACGCCGACATTGGTCAACGTGACCGAGGGAAAAATCAACGCCGCTTCAGTACCTATCCAGGCGGCGATCTTCGCTTCCAGCTCTTTCTCGGCCTGGCAGACCGCGAACGCCCGTGAGGCCCCAAACTGAGTGCCCCACCGCGCTGCGCCTCGGGCCAGCGCCTCTTTGACTTGCGGATGCTGATCGAGGCCCAGAAAGCTGTCAAAACCGAAATTGACGACCTCGCGCGGGCCGACCCGCATTTCGCGTCGCGGGCCGACGTCGGTCACGGCCAGCTCTTTCAGATGAATCGGGCTAAACCGGGCGTCGAGCTGCTCGTAGAACCGCACGAGCTTGCTCTGCCGAAGGCCCTGAACCAGGTGATTGACGGGTAAATCATTCGCGTCCATGATGCGTCCTTGCTTCGTCTCAGGTGGGGGCGGGACCCGTGAAAGATCGGCCGATCGGTATTTGACCATTGGGGCGGGCGATTCTTACAGGTTTTCGGCTGCCGGGCAAGCCCGCGTCGCGGCATCGACCGAATCAATAAAGCGCGCCGATTCGCAACATCAAGGCATCGTTAATTCCAAACGACGGCACGGAACCGCCGAATCGCACGTGCCGGTCAAAAACAAACCCGCCCTCGACAAACGCCGTCCAGTTGGCCTGATAGACGCTGGCGCCCAACAAAAGCTGCTCGCTGGCAAGTTGCATGCGCGTCTTGGCCTTGCTCGCGTCCTCGATTTCAATCTGATACGCCTGTAGGTTGTATTCGAGCGAGGCGTAGGTCCAGACATCCTTGCCCCAAACCTGCCCCCAGTAGCGGCTGATGCGGGTTTT